>JBKBRD010000558.1:0-2078 GCA_046292405.1 Allobosea sp.
GACAGGGTCGGCACGGAAGGGCCTTCCAGCGCCGCCAGCTCGCGGTAGATCGTGCGGCACGGCTCCATGGCCGTGGCCTGCCAGGCGATCGGGATCAGGAACGGGATTTGCCGGAACGCCTTGGCGTGGCGTGCGCCGCTGGCCAGCAGATCGGCCAGATAGGCCGCGCTGCGCGCGCCCGTCTGCGCCATGTCGATGTGCGGATAGGTGCGATAGGCGATCAGCGCATCGGCCATTTCGACCATGCGGGCCGTCACATTGCCGTGTAGATCGAGGCTCGCGACCAGCGGAACGTCCGGCCCGATGACCGCGCGCACCCGGGCCAGCACCTCGCCTTCGCCGTCGTCATAGGCGTCGCTGACCATTGCGCCGTGCAGGTCGAGATAAACAGCGTCGCAAGGCAGGGCGGCCGCGATGCGGGCGACGAGCTCATCCGTGATGGTCTCGAACGCTTCGGCCGTGACATGGGCGGACGGGGTGGCGGCCGCCCATAAGGTCGGAACCAGCGTCCAGCCCAAGGCGCGCGCCGCCTCGACAAAACCGGACGCGCCGACATTGACCTTGTCGATGGCGGCGAAGACCGCATCCCCGCTCGACAGGGAGGGCCAGCCGCCGCCCTGCCGGAAATGCTCCATGCCGGCCTTGCTCGGCGCAAAGGTGTTGGTTTCGTGCAGAAAACCGCCAAAGGCGATGCGGGGCGACATGGCGATATCCGGATGGAAGCGGGACCCGCAGGTAACCACGTCGCAACCGGAGGACCAAGGGCGATTTTCGCAGGCCGCCCACCGCTCAAGCCGATAGGCGCGGCGTCGAATCGCCGGCTAAGCTGCGCGGTCGTGGCGATGTCGGCCTAGAGGCAGCGCACCGTTTCGAGCCGTGCGCCGTGCGTCAGCCGCCGGTCGAAATCCTGCTCGATCGGGCTGAAGAACGAAACGGCGAAAATCCCTTGCCCGCGGCCGCTGAGATGTTGCGACAGCGCGTCGGAGGCGCCGGCATGCGGCTCGACCAGCGTCAGCATCTGCGCGCCGAGCTGGAACTGGGCCGTGCGCACGCCGAGACCGGGCGCGCCGCCGCAGGCGGTCGGCGCCTGGTTGAGCAGGGCGCGGTAACGCGCCGTCGAACTGCCGAGGTCATGCACCACCGTCGTCACCCCGGCCACGCCGGTGACCCCATTGCGATGCTGGCGGGCCGCACCGTCCGGCACGCGCAGATCGCGCGGCGTCACATCGGCGCAAAGAAAGGGAATGTCGGCCTCAGGCGCGCGCGCCGTCTTCCAGACCAGCTGCACGCCATCGGGCCGCAGCCTGGCGCCGTCGATCGGCCCTTCGATCTCGAGCCCCCGCGCCCGCGCGCCCCAGAGCGCGTCGTCGTAGTTGTCGGGCAGCAAAGCATAGTCGACCAGGCCGCTGCCGCAGTGGCTCAGAACCTGCCACCAGCGAAAATCCGGCGCCGGCCGCCCGAAGGCGATGATCTCGAGATAGCTGCCGTCCTCGAACGCCACCAGCGCATTGCGCGAGCCGCGCGGATGTTCGCCGCCGGCCTGGACCGTGAACCCCAAAGTCTCGTAGTCGCGCATGGCGGCGTCGAGATCGGTGACCGCGATCACGATGTGATCGAGCGAGAAGGCCATGTCTTTCAATCCTTTTGAGAAGACGGGTCAGCTTGCGGCGACAGCTTCGATCCTGTCGAGCCCGCCCAGGCGCGGAGCGAAGGAGGACCAGACCTTGCGCGCGCCGGCCTGCCATTCCGCCAGATTTTCGGGCTGGACCACCTGGCCGCCCTCCTGCCTGGCCCGCGCCATCGCGGCGTCCTCGTCGGCGACGATCAAGCCGTCGAAATAGCTCGTGCAGGCCGCGCCAGCTTCCGATAGCGCAGCCTGATCGGCCGGCGTCAGCGTGCGCCAGAAGCCTGCCGCGACCGCGATGACGCCCGACGCCCAGATATGGCCGGTCTCCGTCAGGCAGGGCACGACCTCGTGCAGCTTGAAGCCGACATAGGCCGATTTGGTCAGATCCATCGCATCGACCACGCCCGATTTCAGCGCGTTGTAGGTTTCCGGGATCGGTATCGGCGTCGGA
>JBKBRD010000559.1:0-2076 GCA_046292405.1 Allobosea sp.
TCTGCGCGCGGCGCACGGCCGCCTCGATGGCGTCGGCATCATGCCCATCGACGCGCTCGGCGCGCCAGCCGCAGGCCTTGAAGCGGGCGAGCTGGTCGACCGAATCGGAGATCGAGAGCGGCCCGTCGATCGAGATGCCGTTATCGTCCCAGAGCACGATCAGCTTGCTCAGCTTCTGGTGGCCGGCGAGCGCGATCGCCTCCTGGCTGATGCCCTCCATCAGGTCGCCGTCGGAGGCCAGGACATAGGTGTGGTGATCGACGATCTTCCTGCCGTACTCGGCGGCGAGCATGCGCTCGGCCATCGCCATGCCGACGGCGGTGGCGAGGCCCTGGCCGAGCGGGCCGGTGGTGGTCTCGACGCCGGCGGTCATGAAGTTCTCGGGGTGGCCGGGCGTGCGCGATTCCAGCTGGCGGAATTTCTTGAGGTCGTCGAGCTCCATGCCGGGCGCGCCGGTGAGATACAGCAGCGCGTAGATCAGCATCGAGCCGTGGCCGGCCGAGAGCACGAAGCGGTCGCGGTCGGGCCAGCGCGGATCGGCGGCGTGGTAGTTCATGATCCGGGTAAAGAGTACGGTGGCGACATCGGCTGCGCCCATCGGCAGGCCCGGATGGCCGGACTTGGCCTGCTCGACGCCGTCCATGGCGAGCGCGCGAATGGCGTTGGCCAGCTTGTCGTGAAGGCTCTTGTCGATCGCGCTCATGATGGTCCGTGGCTCCCGCCGGCAATGGAGACGGGCCGCGCCGGCCGCATTACGGCGCCGCTCTGTCGAGCGATGCGCGATGCGGTCCGGAGCAGCCTGTCGGTTCGGCGGCTCGATTAGGATGCCCGCTCGGGGTAAGTCAATTCTGGGAGGCGAGGCCGGCGCCGGTCGATCCGCGCCGCGGCTGCACCCTGCGGGTGAGGTTTCGCGGCCAAGCCCTTGGCGTTAGCCGCCTCGGCGGCGGACGACTCACGCTCCGCCGCCAGATCGGCTACGCTGTTCGAATCGTATGAGCCGGCTTTAAGACTGGTTAGGAGGGGCACGTGGCGAGTTTGATGCTGGAGAACGCCTTGTCGCGACTCGACAGCGCCCTGGCCCAATTGGAAGCCGCCGCGCGGCGTCGTCTCGAGGCGGAGCGCGGTCGCGCCAATCTCGAAACCGAACTGACTTTGATGCAGGACGACCGGGCGCGGCTGGCTGCCGAGCTCGACGGGGCCGTGGCCCGGCTCGGCCAGATCGAGAGCGCGGCGCAGGATGTCGACCAGCGGCTCGAGCGGGCGATCACCGTCGTCGGCGCGGTGATCAGCCGCAACCAGGCCGAGATCCCGGCCGAACACTGAGACGCAGCCCGAAAGGGCGCAGGCGCGGAGGCGACCATGCCGCAAGTCAACGTCACCATCGCCGGCAAGGCCTATCGCATGGCCTGCGGCGAGGGAGAGGAGCCGCATCTCGAGCAGCTCGCCGCCTATTACGACGAGAAGATCGACGAGATGCGCAAGGCCTTCGGCGAGATCGGCGACATGCGGCTGCATGTCATGGCAGCGCTGATGGTCGCCGACGAGATGTCGGAAATGCGCAACCGCGTCGCCAGGCTGGAGACCGAGTTGGCGGCGCTGCAGGGCGATGCGGGCGCGGCCGACCAGCGGCTCGGCGAGGTCGAGGAGCGGGCGGCGGAAGCTTTGGTGGCGGCGGCCGAGCGCATCGAGGGCATCGCGCGCCAGCTCGTGCCGGGCAGCGTCGGCTAAACTGCCACTGGCGCTTTCAAGGCGGCTTCCCTACATTGACGAAGCGGGGCTGCCTGGTGCGTGCGAGGAGTGTATTCCCGGGCCCATACGACTCCCTAGGGAGCTGTCACTGACCGGGTCCCTGGACCCGGACACACGGCGCCCACCTACTTTAGTAGGTGTCCCGGGATCGAAATCTCCACGGCCGAGGTGGCTCCGCACTCTCATGACATCCGCGACAGACAGCGCCGCAACCCGCAAAGCCGCCTTGCGCATGGAAGCGCTGGCGCGCCGCGACGGGCTCGACATCGACGACAGGCTCGAATGGGACCAGGCGATCGCCCAACGCGCGCTCGCCCTGCTTCGCGA
>JBKBRD010000560.1:0-2069 GCA_046292405.1 Allobosea sp.
GCAAGCCCCCACAGCCCTCATCCTGAGGAGCCGCGCCAGCGGCGTCTCGAAGGATGGTCCAGATTGCTCCAGATTGCGCGGGCGCCTCGGCTCAGGCGGGCATCTGCGGCGTCAGCACCTTGCCTTGCGGGAAATCGAAGATCTTTCCGGTCTCCGTCCAGTCGGGCGAGGCGAGGCGCAGCAGGTGCGGCGCCAGCTCCTCCGGCGTCTTCAGCGTGAGCGGATCCTCGCCCGGCATCGCCTCGGCCCGCATGCGGGTGCGCAATGGGCCGGGGTTCACCAGCATCACTTTCATCGGCGTCGTCACGGTCTCGGCCGCATAGCTGCGCGCCATGGCCTCGAGGGCTGCCTTGGACGTGGCGTAAAGACCCCAATAAGCCGAGCATTTATGCGCGGCGCCCGACGTCATCAGGAGCACCCGCGGCGCGTCGGAAAGCTTCAGCGCCGGCTCGACGCTTTTCAGCAGCCGCCAATTCGCCGTGACATTGGTGTCGAAAACACGGTTCCACTCCTTGACGGAGGCGTGGGTCAGAGGCGTCAGCGGCCCCAGAATGCCGGCATTGGCGAGCAGGATGTCGAGCTTGCCCCAGCGCTGCAGCAGCGCCGGCCCGAGCTTCTCGATCGCTGCGGCGTCCGAGAGATCGACCGGCACCAGCGTCGCGCCGTCGCTCCCGCCAGCCTTGATCTCGTCGTCGAGCTCCTCCAGCGCGCCCGTGGTGCGGGCCAGCGCGATGACATGGGCGCCGGCCTGCGCGAAGGCGAGCGCGGCGGCCCGGCCGATGCCGCGCGAGGCGCCGGTGACGAGCGCGACGCGCCCTTGCAAAGGCTTGGTCATGGCTTGAAATCCTCGAAGCGGCGGGCCGGGCCGCGCTGGTCCGCGTTCAGCCGGCTTCGGCGAGCAGCGAGATCTGCTGCTTGGCGCTTTCGCCTATGACATCGGTCAGCGAGGTCGGATAATCCCCGGTGAAGCAATGATCGGTGAATTGCGGGCGAGCGGGATCGCGGCGCTTATGCCCCATCGCCCGGTACAGCCCATCGACCGAGAGAAAGGCCAGAGAATCCGCCCCGACGAACTGGCGCATCTCCTCCAGCGAATGGGTGGCGGCCAGCAACTTCTCGCGGTCGGGCGTGTCGATGCCGTAATAATCGGGATGCGTGATCGGCGGCGAGGAGATGCGGAAATGCACCTCGCGGGCGCCGGCCTCGCGCATCATCTTGACGATCTTGAACGAAGTCGTGCCGCGCACGATGGAATCGTCGACCAGCACGATGCTCTTGCCCTCGACGACGCTGCGATTGGCTGAATGCTTCAGCCGCACGCCGAGCTCGCGCACTTTCTGGGTCGGCTCGATGAAGGTGCGGCCGACATAATGATTGCGGATGATGCCGAGCTCGAATGGGATGCCGCTCGCCTGGGCGAAGCCGAGCGCGGCCGGCACGCCGGAATCGGGCACGGGCACGATCACATCGGCATTGGCCGGCGCTTCCTGCGCCAGCACCGCGCCCATCTGCTTGCGGCGCTCATAGATGCTGCGTCCCTTCACGATCGAATCGGGACGGGCGAAGTAGATGTATTCGAAGATGCAGGGCCGCTCGGCCACGGGCGGGAACGGCTTGTGGCTCTCGATGCCCGTCTCGGAGACGACCACGACCTCGCCATTCTCGACCTCGCGGATGAACTTCGCGCCGATGATGTCGAGCGCGCAGGTTTCCGAGGTCAGGATCGGACAGCCATCGAGCTCGCCGAGCACGAGCGGGCGGATGCCGAGCGGGTCGCGCGCGCCGATCAGCTTCTTGTTGGTCATGCCGACGAAAGCGTAGGCGCCTTCGATCTGGCGGATCGCCTCGACGAAACGCTCGATGAATTGCGATTTGCGGCTGCGCGCGACCAGATGCAGCAGCACTTCCGTATCGGAGGTCGACTGGTAGATCGCCCCGTCGCGGACCAGGTTGCGGCGCAGGGTCAGTCCGTTGGTCAGGTTGCCGTTATGCGCCACGGCGAAGCCGCCGCCATGCAACTCGGCGAAGAGCGGCTGGACGTTGCGCAGGATGGTCTCGCCGGTGGTGGA
>JBKBRD010000561.1:0-2068 GCA_046292405.1 Allobosea sp.
TTGTTGGTGTGGGCGCGGGGGCCGTGCGGCCGCCCGACCGGCTACTGGAACGACACCGCGCCGGCCGCGAGCGCCGCCCAGATGCCGATGCTGGCGATTTCCATCAGCGTGCTCTCCTTCCTGGGGCGTCGATGAGGAGGGCCGCGATCTCGTCCATCATGGGCTTCTCGTCCCAGGCCCGTACGCCGAACCAGCGCCCCCTCTCGGACCCGTCGGGGCCGAACAGGATCGTCGTGGGCAGCCCGGAGATCGACAGTCGGCCGACCGAGGCCCCCATCGGGTCGAGGTAGACCGGCAGGTCCTTGACATTGAGCTGTTCCAGGAGCGGCTCGACGACTTCGGCCCCGTCGCGGTCGACGGAGAGCGTGAGCACGGCGGGAGGACGTCCGTCGAGGCCGCGGTGAAGCCTCGCCAGTGCCGGCATCTCCTCGCGGCAAGACCAGCACCATGTCGCCCAGACGGTCAGAAGAACGGCCTGCCCGCGAAAGCTCGCGAGGTCGGTGGCGCTTCCATCGAGCCGTTGGAATGCGAGCGCGTCGGCGCTCCGCAGCCGCGACGTCCTTTCGGACTTCATGATATAGGCGACGGCGACCGCCAGCGTCGCCATTGCGACGACCGACAGCGCGAGCCATTTGGGTCTGAACGCTGGTCCGATCAATCTCGGGCCTCGAAAATGAGGTGGTCGTGTCGCGCGGGCCCGAAGCGGCGAGTAAACTCGCCGCGGCCGGCGTCGGCGGATCTACGATGGAGGACTCGCGCGCGATGACGTCGCTGGCCTTGGGGAAGGCACGCCCTTTAGCTGCGGCGCGGTGGTCCCGTGGCCTGTGGCGGCCCCTGAGGACTGGCCGCGCGAGAGGCTTCCGCGCTCGGAGCGAACATCGTCATCCCCGGTTCGGCACGTGCTGGTATCAATGAGACGGGTGCGGGGGGCGTCAACGGTGCCAGAGGGACCGATTTCGCCCAGACGCAGCACGTATTGACGCCTTCGACATGCGTCGTCCGATGACGCTCTGAACTCGGCGCGGTCCCACATATCTCGATGAGGGAGATTTCCCCGGCGTCGAATTTGACGGCAAGATGGGTACCGCCTGCAATCGCGCTCGCCATCAACTGGAATATGAGCACGACGCCGCAGGCGGCGGCCAGCAGGCCGCGTCCCCAATCCCGCAATGTGCCGATCGACATCATGCCTGCAGGATAGCCCCGGCGATCAGGGATGAGCAAATGCAACACGCCCCGCTCGCGTTCTGTTGACCGTTCCCACCTGGATGACGATCATCGTGATCGTAAACACCGGCGCCATACTGGTCGGCGGTCTTTTCGACCTGATCAGCACCAGCGAGGCAGTGCTTGGCGAATTCTGTATGGCCGTTGGCGGAAGCGTATCGCCGCAAAGGTATCCCGGCTTGGCGCGCCCGCGCGGGAGATGGCGATGGAAAGGCATTTTTGGTCGCTGCCCCTCGTGATCGCGGCGGTGACAATCGCTCCGCAGGCACGCGCGGCGGAACTGATCGGCAAATATGGATACACCGGCGAGTGGGCCGTTACGGCGATCGTCGCGCCGGTCAGGTCAGGTTCGCTATGGTCGCGCGAGGCCGCCGGGCCGTTCCGGATGAAGCACACCGCGACCTGCATGCCAGGCGAGGTCGAGGAGAAATTCGGCCAGATCAGCATCAGCCGCGTTGAGCGGGGCGGCGCGCGGTTCTCAGCCAAGTTGCAGCTTGATGGGAAGGAATGCAGCTTCTCCGGGGTCCTTGCCGAGGAGCGGCTGTCTTTCGTCAGCTGTCCGGGCATGTCCGACGTTCCGTTCCGTCTCTGGGTGCGGTGATCGACCGCTCGGCGGCCGTCGCCATCGAAGATTCCGTACGATCGTCAGCCTCCCAGGCCGACAGGCTCTGACGCGGATGTGACCGCCGCGCGAGCACGCTCGGGGATAGCGTCGGTCATCCGCCTTCCTAAAAGTTCGACGAGACGGAACTGCTTCCGATGCGTGACCCTATATCCGCCCTCCCCAGGCGCCGGCTCCTGCTGACCGCCTTCTTCATGATCGCAGGCGGCGTGGCGCAAG
>JBKBRD010000562.1:0-2054 GCA_046292405.1 Allobosea sp.
CGACGCGAAGGCTTCGGCCAGAGCCGGCTCGGCGATGAGCAGGCGTGGCGCGGCGACGTCGATGCAATGCGCCAGACCGCGCTCGCGCAGATGGGTGTTCAGCAGGGCGACCCTGACGCCGATGCGGGTCAGGCCGAGCCAGATCGCCAGGAAGTCCGGCTTGTTGCGCATCAACAGCGCGACGGTGTCGCCCTTGCCCAACCCCTGCGCCAGCGCCCAGCGCGCATAGCGGTTCTGGCGGGCGGCAAGGCCGGCATGGCTCAGCGTTTCATCGGTTCCGATCAGGGCCGGGGCCTGCCCGTATTGCGCGGCCAGCTCGTCGATGACGATGGGAAAAATGCGTTGCGGCTGCGCGTCGATGCGCGCTGTGCGGCTGAGCGCGCCGATCCAGCCGGCGGTGGCGGAGGCTTTGCCTGAATCGGCGGTGGGGTGCGGCAGCCCGTCGGACATGGCGTCAGACCGCGATGCGCGCGCCGATGGCTGCGCGCCGCTGCGCCACGCAGCGCAGCCAGTTGCGGAACAGCCGCGTCGCATCGGCCTGCCAGGGCGCCTGTGCAGGCAAGGCCTCGGCGAGGCTCGGAAAGCTCTGGAACAGGGCGGGATCGCGCCGCTGCGCCGCCAGATCGGCAAAGGCGGCGAAGCGCGCCACCCCGGTCGGGGTGAAGCCGTTCTCCGGCATCGCAGGATAATCGGCGCGGCTGCCGTCGAGATAGCGCCCGACATCGCGGCGATATTCGCGCGCCAGGCTGTCGGCATCGTATTCGGGGTGGCCTTGCAGGAAGACGAGCAGGCTCTCGGCCTCATGCACGAAAAGATCGACGCCGACCGCGGAGCGGCGCAGCACGGTGTAGCCGGCGCCGGTGAGGTCGCTCTCCTCCAGCCCGTTCCAGCGGGAATGGGGGACCGGAACGGTCGCATCCATGCCGGCGAGCAGGGGATGGTCGCTCTCGGTCCGGCTGCAGGCGAAGACGCCCGAGCACTTCCCGCCCAGGGGTCTGCGCCCGATGCCGTCGCGATGCAGCACCGCTGCGTGGGAGGCGAGGCAGGAGAGCAGGGTCGAGACGGTGTTGCTCGCGGCCCAGTCGACGACATCGCCCAACGGCCCGAAGAACGGCTCGTCCTGCAGCCTGGCCGCCAGCGGTTCGCTGCCGGTGATCACCAGCGCGTCGAGCCCGGCATGGGGGAGGGCGTGGTGCGTCTGATAACGCGCGGCGAGTTCGGTCCGGACGGTTTCGCCGCGCGGCAGGCTCTCCAGCGAGAACAGCTTCAGCGCCACCTCGGGGCCGAGCAGCCGCCGAAATTGCTGTTCGGTCTGCAGGAAGGCGGAATCGGGCATGTTGTTGAGCAGGCCGATGTGCAGGCGCGGCGCCTGGCGGGCAGGCCGCGGCCGGCGCAGAGCGCCGACGCCGCGCCGCGGCGCGTCATGGCTGAGCTGCCTGGCCAGACCCTGCTCGGACATGCGGGCGCTCCTCTAGACTGGCCGCTCAGGCGGCCTGGGAGAAGGTGGCGGCCGCGGCGAGCGCCTGGTCGAGATCGGCGATGATGTCGTCGATATGCTCGATGCCGACGCTGATCCGGATGGTCTCGGGCAAGACGCCGGCGCGGCGCTGCTCGTCGGGCGTCATCTGCCGATGGGTTGTCGAGGCCGGGTGGCAGGCGAGCGACTTGGCGTCGCCGATATTGACCAGACGCTTCACCAGATTGAGCGCGTCATAGAAGGATTTCCCGGCCTCGAAGCCGCCGTGAACGCCGAAGGTCATCAGCGAGGAGCCCTGGCCCTGCAGATATTTCTTCGCCATCGCGTGGTTGGGGCTGTCTTCGAAACCGGCGTAATTCACCCATTCGATGCTAGGGTGCCGGCGTAGATATTCAGCCACCTTGCGGGCGTTCTCGACATGGCGCTCGACGCGCAAGGCCACGGTCTCGATGCCCTGCAGCAGCAGGAAGGCGCTCATCGCCGGCAGCACGGCGCCGGTGGTGCGCTGGTAGACGCTGCGAGCGCGGGCGAGATAGGCGCCCTTGCCGTAACGATCGGTGTAGACCATGCCGTGATA
>JBKBRD010000563.1:0-2042 GCA_046292405.1 Allobosea sp.
GGCGCGGCCGCGCCTGGCCTTCAGCCGCGAGCATCTGGCCGACGCGGTCAGCGACATCCGCACCCGGCAGCGCGACCTCGACCCAGACCGCGAGCCTCTGGCGCGCCCGGGCATGCCCGAAAGCCGGATCGCCGCGCTGCGGCAGGATCTGCGCGATCTCAGGGCCCGCATCGCCCCGGCCGCCTCGGCCGCCGCCGAGCCGCAGCCGGCGCGGCGCCAGCCCGTCACGCCGCAGGAGAGCCGGCCGAGCGCGATGGAGGGCATGCTCGCCGACATGACCGCGCGATTGGACAGGCTCGACCGCCGCGACCGGCTCGACCCCGTGCTCAAGCCGCTGGCGCGGATCGAATCGGATGTGTCGCGTCTGGCGCAGGACCGCGCCGGCGAAAGCTATCAGCGCGTCGAAACGGAAATCGCCAACCTCGCCGCGAAACTCGACGCCCTGGCGGCGCGCGGCGCCGATCGCATGGTGACGACGCCGATCCTGCGCGAAATCGCCGAGCTGCGCGAGATGCTCGCCGCCTCCTCCGGCCATGAAGGGCGGCTGGACGACATCTCGCAGCAGATCGCCTCGCTGTCCTTCGAGATCGGCCGGCTGCGCGACACCCAGAGCGACGGGCGGGAATTGCGCGGGCTTTCGCTCGCCATCGAAGACGTGCGCGACGCGATCCTGTCGGATCGCCGCACCCAGCCGGCGATCGATCCGGCGGCCCTGGCCTCGCTGTCGCGTCAGGTCGACATGCTCGCCGGCAAGCTCGATGCGCTGCCCAGCATGAATCGCGACGCGCTGAGCGCCCATGCCGAAATGCTGGCGCAGCGCTTCGATGAGCTGGATCTGGCCGGATCGGGCGCGTCCACCGCCCTCTCCTCCCGGATCGAGACTCTGATGGTCCGGCTGGAGGAGCTGGCGACGCGCCAGCCGGCCCAGCTGGAAAGCCGCATCGACAAAATGCAGCAGCGCCTGGAGATGCTGGCCGAGCAGGGGCCCGTGGCCGTGACGCGGCAGATCGAGGCGCTCGCCGGGCGGATCGAGACGATGGCGGCCGCCAGCAGCCTGTCCCAGATGGTGCATGACGGCCCGTCTCCGCAGCCGGCCCATGTCAATCTGCGCCCGATCGAGGACATGCTGCGATCGCTCGCCGCCAAGATCGACGAGGCGGGCAAGCCCGGCGCCGAGGCGGAAGCCTTCGATTCGCTGGAGCAGCAGATTTCCGGCCTGGCGACGCGGCTGGACGCAGCCGTCGCCACCCGGTCGGCCGAGACGGGAATCGAGCGGACATTGCAGGATCTGGTGCTGCACCTGAAGTCGCTGCGCCAGGAGACGACCGAGGCCGCCACGCGCGCCGCCCAGGCCGCGGTCGCAGCCGTGGACTCGCGCCCAGCCGCCCAGGCCGGCGAGCTCAGCGAATTGCTGTCGGGCCTGCGCGAAACGCATCTGTCGTCCGGGCGCGAAACTCAGGACGCCATCGGCGCCGTCCACCAGACGCTCGAGACCATCATTTCGCGGCTCTCCAGCATCGAGGCCGAGTTGGCGCAGGAGCGCCCCCAGGCTCCGCCGCAGCCGCCTCTGCCGCCCCGCGCCCGCGCCATGGCGGCGACGCCGACCATGGCGTCAACCGCACATGGGCTGGCGGCAGCCGCCGCTGACCGCATCGCGCCCGAGCGCAGCGAGCCGCGCCAGGCCGAACTGCCCAAGGCCACGGCGCTGGACGTGCCGCTCGAGCCCGGCTCCGGCCGGCCGCGCCCGGGCTCCGCGCCCGATCTCGGCGCTGCAAGCGGCAGCCTCGATCCGCAATCGGTCCGCCAGAACCTGATCGCCGCCGCGCGCCGCTCGGCCAAGGCGGCCAGCGACGCAGCCGCCCCGGCGGCGGCCGCAGAGCCGCAAGGCAAGGGCAAGAGCCGCATCAAGGATGCGATCGACAAGCGCCGCCGGCCGATCCTGCTCGGCCTGGCCGCGATCGTCCTCGCCATGGGCACCGCCCATGTGGTGAAGGGCGTGCTGACCGATGAGCCCCCGACGACCGAGCGGATCGGCGAACAGA
>JBKBRD010000564.1:0-2040 GCA_046292405.1 Allobosea sp.
CGACATGAACGAGCCGCTGGCCTCCGTGGCCGGCAATGCGATCGAGGTCGCCTATGCGCTCGACCATCTCACCGGCAAGCGCCGCGAACCCCGTTTCCACGCGGTGACGGTGGCGCTCGGGGCCGAGATGCTGCTGCTGGGCGGGCTGGCCGACAGCCTGGAACAGGGCCGCGCCCGGATCGAGCACGCCTTTGCGAGCGGGACGGCGGCCGAGCGTTTCGCGCGCATGGTCGCTGCGCTGGGCGGGCCCGCCGACCTGCTGGAACGGCCGGAGCGGCATCTGGCGCATTCAGCCCTGGTGAAGCCGGTGTTTGCGGAAACGGCCGGCCATGTCGCGGCGATCGACAATCGCGGTGTCGGCTTCGCCGTGGTGGCGCTGGGCGGCGGGCGGATGCGGGCGCAGGATGCGATCGACCCCGCCGTCGGCCTGAGCGCGCTCGCCGGGCTGGGCGAGGCCGTCGGACCCGACAGGCCGCTCTGCCTCGTGCACGCCCGCGACGAGGAAGGTTTCGCGCAGGCGCAGGAGCGGCTGCGGCGCGCCTATCGCATCAGTTCGGTCGAGGTTCGGCGCGGCGCGCTGATCGCCGAACGCATCGTGGAGACATCGAGATCATGAGCCTGCTGCTTGCAATGACCGGCTGGCATGTCGAGGATTGGCGCGCCCGCTTCCAGGCGCTGCTGCCGGAAATGCCGATCGTGACGCTGGGCGAGCCTTTCGACCGGCGCGCCGTGCATTACGTCGCGAGCTGGAAACACCCGCCCGGCAGCCTCGCCGGCCTGCCCAATCTCGCCGCGATCTTCTCGCTCGGGGCCGGCGTCGACTTTCTCTTCGCCGATGACCGGCTGCCCGAGGCGCCGGTGGCGCGCGTGGTCGACCCCGACCTGACGACGCGGATGAGCGAATACATCGTGCTGCACTGCCTGATGATCCTGCGCCAGCAGCGCCGCTACGACCGGCAGCAGCGCGAGAAACTCTGGGACGATGATCGCGACCAGCCGGCGGCGCGCTCAGTGCGGATCGGCCTCATGGGGCTGGGCCAGCTCGGGCTCGACGCCGCGCACAAGCTGCAGGTGATGGGGTTCGACGTCGCCGGCTGGAGCCGCTCGCCCAAAACCGTCGCGGGAATGCCGACCTATGCCGGCCCCGAGGCGATGCCGGAGTTCCTGGCCCGCACCGATATTCTCGTCAGCCTGCTGCCGCTGACCCCGGACACGCGCGGCGTGATCAACGCGACGCTTCTGGCCGGTTTGGCGCAGGATGGCAGGCTGGGCGGGCCTTATCTCGTCAATGCCGGCCGCGGCGGGCTGCAGGTCGAGGCCGACATCCTGGCCGCGCTGGAGGCCGGCGCGCTGAAGGGCGCGACGCTGGACGTGTTCGAGACCGAGCCGCTGTCGGTCGAATCCCCGCTCTGGAGCCACCCGGCGGTGACGGTGACGCCGCACAACTCGGCGATGTCCGAGCCGCTGGCGGTGGCGACGCTGATCGCGACCCAGATCCGCCGGCACCAGGCGGGCGAGCCGCTGGAGCATCTGGTCGATCCGACCAAGGGGTATTGAGGGCGGGCGGAGCGAAAACGCCAGGTTCATGCAGAGGTCACAGAGCTGTCGCGGCGCTGCTAACCTGGACTGCCAGGAGAGGGACATCGCGTCCCTACCTGGAGCATCCCGATGCGCGTTTCTCTCTCTGCCGCCCTGCTGATTTCTTCCGCGCTTTCCGCTTTCGCGCAGGAGGGACCGAAAGAGTTTCCAGCCAGGCTGCTCGGGCATGCGCTGCTGCCCGCCAACACCATCATCCCCGCCCCTGCCGATGCGCCCGAAGACTTCAGGGTGTCGGGCAAGTTCCTGATTCCGGGCAAGCGCGTGGGGCAGGTCGGCGCCGTCATGGGCCTCTCGGCCGGCCGCCCGACCGGGCTGTCGACGCCCTTCTCCGGGCAGCCCGTGCAGGGCTTTTCGGGCATCCGCTCGCTCGGCAATGGCGAGTTCCTGGTGCTGACCGATAATGGTTTCGGCACGAAGGCCAATTCTTCCGACGCCATGCTG
>JBKBRD010000565.1:0-2039 GCA_046292405.1 Allobosea sp.
CGGGCCAGCCGCTCGATCGCCTCCTCCAGCCGCGGGTCGCCGCGGCCCTTGACGACCAGCTGGCCGCCGCGGGCGACGATCGTTTCCGCCGCCTCGATCGACAAGTCGATGCCCTTCTGGTGCACCAGGCGCGAAATGATCGAGAACAAGG
Organism: Allobosea sp.; assembly: GCA_046292405.1. Taxonomy (GTDB): domain Bacteria; phylum Pseudomonadota; class Alphaproteobacteria; order Rhizobiales; family Beijerinckiaceae; genus Allobosea. The sequence continues at coordinate 152 of JBKBRD010000565.1, forward strand.
GCCCGGTCGAGGGTGGCAGGGCGAAGCTCTTGCGGATGGCGGCGGCGTGCTGGCGCTTCCATTGCCGCACCAGCCGTGCCGGCGCGTCCTTCTCGGCCGGAGCGTTCCAGCTGTCGTCGATGCCATTGACGATGCCGGTGAGGCGGCCCTCGTCCAGGCGCAGCTTCAGCAGGCCTTCCAGCCCGCAGCCATGCTCCGGCGTCGTAATTTCGCGGGCATAGGTCTCGCTTACCGTCGTGACATGCGAGCCGTAGAAGATCCCGGCCTTGAGGAAGGAGATATTGCCGTGGAACTCGGCCCCCTCCATCGCGAAGGCGCGGTCGGGGATGCCGAGCGCACCCATGCGCGAGGGGTGGTAGAGCCCCTGATAGGCGAGGTTGTGGATGGTGATGATCGAGGGCGTGGCGAGCCCCTTCCAGCGCAGATAGCCCGGCGCCAGCCCCGACGGCCAGTCATTGACGTGCAGCACATCGGGCTTCCAGTTCGGATCGGCCTCGCCGGAAGCGATCTCAGCCGCCGCGAGCGACAGCCGCGCGAAGCGAATGTCGTTGTCGGCGAAATCGCCGCCGCCGAACGGGCCGTAGGGCGAGCCGGGACGGTCGTACAGCTCATCGCAAAGCACGGCATAGATCGTCAGCCCATCGGGCATGGCGAAGCGGCCCAGCGACCAAGGCGGCAGATCGGCGGTGGCGGGCATGCGCGAGACGATGTCCATCGTCGGGCTCGCCGCGCGGACGGATCGGAAACCGGGGATCAGGACGCGGACATCGCAGAGCTTGCGCAGTTGGCGAGGCAAAGCAGCGGAGACCTCGCCGAGGCCGCCGGATTTGATGAAATCGCCCATTTCGGAGGTGACGAAGAGCAGCTTGGTCGTCGCCGCCAGGCCGGGACCTGGATCGGACGCGCCTTCCTTCACCGCTGGCGCATAAATAAGCGCATGACCGGATGTGGTGGACGCCGCCTCGGTGACCGCCTGCTTCAACGCTTCAGCCATCGGCTGATCTCCCTCTCGTCCGGAGAGCCAACGCGCGCGCATGCGCTGCGTTCCGTGCCTGTGTTGCCGATAATTGATGCAAGTCGCGGGCCGTTATCGTGGCTATGCGCGTAAACCCGGCTCCGCGCGCCATCTTAAAATGTATCGGGACGATGTGACGCAGGTTTGACGGCGTTGGTCCGCGCCCGCGCCGTTCAAATCGGCAGAAAAACCGCGACCGAACGCGCCCCGAGAGCGTGGGGCCCGTCCGCAGCGGCGGAGGATAATTCGCGCCGCCAGCCCCTGCCGTCGTGGAGCGCCGGCAAGGCGAGCTCGACTGTCGCCAGGCTGCGGTTGAAGGCGGCGATAACCGCATGGCCAGCGCCCGCGACGCGCATGCAGAATACGTCGCTGCGCTCCCAGTCCGCCGGCTCCAGCGTCCGCCCGTCCGGGCCGAACCAGCTGACATCGGGAAGCCCCGTCACGGGGTCCGCCACGCCATGAAAAAAGCTGTCGGCGCCGAGCAGCGGGGTTCTGGCGCGCAGGGCCGACAGCGAGGCGACGAAGGCGATCAGGGCTTCGTCCCGATTGTCCCAGTCGAGCCAGAACGCAGCATTATCCTGGGCATAGGCGTTGTTGTTGCCAAACTGAGTCCGCCCGAATTCATCGCCGGCCGCCAGCATAGGCACGCCGCGCGAGAGGAGTAGCGTCGCCAGCAAGGCGCGGATATCGCGCGCGCGGCGCAGCGTCACAGCGCGGTCGTCGCTCGCCCCTTCATGGCCGTTGTTCCAGGAATGGTTGAGGTTGTCGCCATCGCGATTGTCCTCGCCATTGGCGCGGTTGTGCTTGTGCTCGTAGCTGACGAGATCGGCCAGGGTGAAGCCGTCATGGGCCGCAATGAAATTGACGCTCGCC
>JBKBRD010000566.1:0-239 GCA_046292405.1 Allobosea sp.
CGCACCATCACCTCGCTGACCCGAATCAAGACCGCCCGGGTTCACCTCGTCCTGCCCGAGCGCGAACTGTTCCGTCGCGAGCGCAGCGATCCGTCCGCCTCCATCGTGCTGGCCGTGCGCGGCGAGCTGTCCAACAGCGAAATCCGCGCCATCCAGCACATGGTGGCCTCCGCCATCGAGGGCCTCACCCCGGCCCGCGTTTCCATCGTCGACGATCAGGGCAACCTGCTGGCCTCGGG
>JBKBRD010000566.1:249-2034 GCA_046292405.1 Allobosea sp.
GGGCAGCGGCGACGAGGCCGAGGGCGCCATGGCCGGCGACGCCGCCGAGCGCACCCTCAGCTACGAAAACCGCCTGCGCACCCGCGTCGAGGACATGCTGGCCAATGTCGTGGGCCCCGGCCGGGCGCGCGTCGAAGTCAGCGCCGAGATCGACTTCAACCGCTCCACCACCACCGAGGAACGCTTCGACCCCGAAAGCCAGGTCGTCCGCTCCAGCCAGCTCCGCGAGACCGAAAACCTCACCGCCGGTGCCAATGGCCAGGTCACCGTCGCCAACGAACTGCCCGGCGCCAGCCAGAACAATGGCGGGGCCGGCGCCACCGAACAGGGCACCTCGACCGAGGAAGTCACCAATTACGAGATTTCCAAGACCACCCAGACCGCCGTCACCGAGGCCGGCTCGGTCAAGCGCCTCTCCGTCGCCGTGGTTGTCGATGGCGTCTACGCCGCCGATCCTGCGGTCGGCACCGACACCTATACGCCGCGCTCCGCCGATGAAATCGCCCAGATCCTGACCCTGGTCCGCTCCGCTGTCGGCTATTCCGCCGAGCGTGGCGACAGCGTCGAGGTGGTCAACATGCAGTTCGCCGAGCGCCCCGAACTGGCCGTACCCGGCACCGACGCCAATGGCGGCCTGCTCGACTTCACCCGCGACGACCTGATGAACGGCGCCGAGATGGCCGTCACCCTGCTCATCGCCCTTGCCCTGGTCTTCTTCGTCATGCGCCCGCTGCTCAAGAAGGTCATGACCCCCGAATCCCAGCCCCTGGCTCTGCCGTCCGCCGCCGAGCTCGGCCATCATGGCGTGCTGAGCGCCGATGGCCAGGTCATTCCCGACGCCGCCGAGGAGCAGCGCGACAAGACCCCCGCCTGGGTCGCCAATGCCAAGTCAATGGGCGAAACCCAGCTCCAGACCCTCAAGATGGTCGGCAATCTCGTCGAAGAAAATCCCCGCCAGGCCGCACTGATCGTGCGCGACTGGCTGGGTAGTGCAGCGTAACCGCCATGGCCCTGGTTTCCCAATCCGATCAGACCGAAGCCAACAAGGCAGCCAGCCAGCTGGTCGTCAGCGATGCCACCACCACGCGCGTCCTCAAGGGCGACGAGAAGGCGGCCGCCTTGCTGCTGGCGCTGGGTCCCGACTATGGCAAGCCCATCTTCGACGAACTCGACGAGCTCGAGGTCAAGCAGCTCAGCCGCGCCATGGTGCGCCTCGGGCCGATCACCCAGGAAATGCTCGACGACCTGATGATCGAGTTCGTCACCACCGTCTCGTCCAACGGTTCGCTCTCCGGCAATACCGATTCCACCGAGCGGCTGCTGCTCAGCTTCCTGCCGCCCGACAAGGTCGATTCCATCATGGAAGAGATCCGCGGCCCCGCGGGCCGCAACATGTGGGAAAAGCTGTCCAACGTGCAGGCCGACGTGCTCGCCGCCTATCTCAAGAACGAATATCCCCAGACCATCGCCGTGGTGCTGTCCAAGATAGCCACCGACCACGCCTCCAAGGTCCTCGCGGTCCTGCCCGAGGAACTCGCCATGGACGTGGTGCAGCGCATGCTCGGGCTCGACCCGGTGCAGAAGGAAATCCTCGAAAAGATCGAGACCACCCTGCGCACCGAATTCATGTCGACGCTCAATCACTCCAAGCGTCGCGACAGCCACGAGCAGATGGCCGAGATCTTCAACAGCTTCGACCGCCAGACCGAGGCGCGCTTCATCACTACGCTGGAAGAGCACAGCCGCGACGACGCCGAGCGCATCAAGGCGCTGATGTTCACCTTC
>JBKBRD010000567.1:0-2029 GCA_046292405.1 Allobosea sp.
CTGCTGCTGATCGCGCCGAAAGACCTGTCGGGCGAAGTGACGCTCGGCGCCGTGATGCAGGTCGTCGCCGCCTTCAGCGCGGTTCAGGCGGCTCTGATCTGGTTCGTCGACAATTTCGTGCGCCTCGCCGAATGGTTCGCTTCGGTCGCCCGCGTCGACGAGCTGCAGGAGGCGATGGAGGCGCTGGATGTCGGCACGCTGATGGAAGGCGAGACCCAGATCAAGCTCGCCGAAAGCGACGACGGCGCGATCCATCTGGAAAATCTCTCGGTGGCGCACAGCAATGGCCGGGTGGTGATCGAGGATGCCTCGGTGGTGATCGGACTGGGCGAGAAGGTGCTTGTCGTCGGCGAGAGCGGCACCGGCAAGAGCACGCTGATCCGGGCGCTGGCGGGGCTGTGGCCCTGGGGTTCCGGCAGCATTTCGGTGCCGCGCGGCAAGACGATCGCCTTCGTGCCGCAGAAACCCTATCTGCCGATCGGCACGCTGCGCACGGTGGTGCTCTATCCCGAGGCCGACAAGCCGGTGCCGGACGAAATCGTGCTCGCGGCGCTCAAGCGCTGCGGCCTCGGCTATATGGTCAAGCGGCTGGACGAGACCGATCGCTGGGACCAGATCCTCTCCGGGGGCGAGCGCCAGCGCATCGCCTTCGCGCGGCTGATGATTCAGCGGCCCGACATCATCATCATGGACGAGGCGACCTCCGCCCTCGACGAGGACAGCCAGGATTCGCTGCTGCGCCTGTTCGATCTCGAGCTGGCTCACGCCACGCTGATCAGCGTCGGGCATCGCCCGGGCCTGGAGGATTATCACGACCGCAAGATCACGCTGGAGAAGCGCCTCGCCGGCGCCCATCTGACCTCGCGACGCCTCGGCAAATCGCTGTGGCGCATGTTCAAGAGTCGTGCGGCCGCCAACGATGCCGCCGCTTGACAGGCGTCGCGGAATCGGCGTGCGGAACCTCTCGCCTTAATCCGCGTTAACTCCTGCAGAAGCCGGCCATTGCGGCAGGTCGCGGCGTCGGGAGAGACAGATGTTGAACAACAGCCTTGCCCCCATCAAGCGCGGCATGATTTTCTTCGGTTTCATGGGCGCGGCCATCGCGACCCTGACCATCGGCGCCGATCTCCAGATCCCGACCGACCAGAGCTCGGCCACGGTCGCGCAGGCCAAGCTCGAGCGCAAGGCGCCGACGGATGTCCGCTTCGCCGCTGTCGATCCCGGTCAGAATGTCGTCGGCACGACCAAGCGCGCCATTGCCGGTCCGCAGCAGGCCGCCAACTTCTCGACCCCGCGCGCCAACGTCCTGCGCTGAGGGTCGCATTCCGCCGGGAACCTTTCCCGGCTCCCCGCGTTCAGATCGCAGCGCTCCCCTCGCGCGATCCACTTCAAAGCCGCCGTCAGGCGGCTTGTTTTTTGGGTATGATGCGGAGGTCGCGGGGCGCCTCCCGTCCGAGGTTTCGATGTATCTCCGCATTCGCCACGCAACCACCTATCGCTATGCCGGCCCGGTCCAGTTCGGGCCGCACCGGCTGATGCTGCGCCCGCGCGACAGTTTCGATCTGCGCGTCGTCGACACCGCGCTGACCATCTCGCCCAAAGCGCGCCTGCGCTGGATGCACGACGCCTATGGCAACTCGGTCGCGATCGCCCAATTCAGCGATCCCGCCGACACGCTCGACATCGTCAGCGAGTTGGTGGTGCAGCGCTTCGGCTCGGCCATGCCCCGCACCCAGATCCAGCCTGACGCCGCGATCACCGGCGTGGTCTATTCCGCCTCGGAGCGCGCCGTGCTGCAGCCCTATCTCGTCGAAGCGGCGGCCGATCCCGATCAGGTGCTCGATCGCTGGCTCGCCGATTTTCAGGCGCGGATCGGCCATGGCAGCGGCCATCTGCTGCGCGACCTCGCCCATGAGATCTATGGCGGGCTGTCCTACGCGCTGCGCTACGACGAAGGCACGCAACACCCCGCCGACACTATCCGGGCCGGGTCGGGATCGTGCCGCGACTATGCCTGGCTGTTCATCGA
>JBKBRD010000568.1:0-2019 GCA_046292405.1 Allobosea sp.
GGCGGCCTTGTCGCGCTTGCCGTAGCCGACGGGCCAGCGCCAGGGCGTCTCGTCCCACTCATAGCGCTGGGCGGAGGTGACGAGCGGCACGAGGTCGAGCCCGGCCATGCTCGGCAGGGCGGCGGCTTCCGCCTTCAGCCGCGCGAGATCGAAGACGCCGTCGGGGCGGTGCGCGAGAATGGCGTTGGGCATGCCGTTGTCGCGGATCAGCGCCGTCAGTGCGCGGGTGTCGACGCCGCAGATGCCGACGATGTTGCGGGCCTTCAACCAGCCGTCGAAATGCCGGTTGGCGCGCCAGTTGGAGGGCTCGGTGATGGCGGCATGCAGCACCACGCCGCGCACGCCGGAAGAGGCGGCGGCGTTCACCGTCTCCGTATCTTCCTCGTTGACGCCGACATTGCCGATATGGGGGAAAGTGAAGGTGATGATCTGCCCGGCATAGGACGGGTCGGTCAGGATTTCCTGATAGCCCGTCATCGCCGTGTTGAAGCAGACTTCGCCGGGCGCTTCGCCGACGGCACCGAGGCCGAAGCCTTCCAGCACCGTGCCATCAGCCAGGACGAGCAGCGCGGTGGCGCGGGGTTCGGTCCAGCCGCCAGCGGCGGGGTTTCCTTCGTGAGCGGTCATGTCTATGTCTCGGTCCAGGCCGCGAGGCGCGGCAAGCGGGCGGGGCGGCGAATGCGCGCTCCGCTTGAAGTCTCTCGGGCGAATGTATCTGGAGCGCGAGCCTTAAAGACGCGCCTCCACGCCGTCAATCAAGGCTGGCGCATGTCGGCCAAGGAATAAGGGAATAAGCAGATGAGCAGCCTGCGCGAGCGCTTCACGGCCGATCTCAAGGACGCCATGAAGGCGGGTGACAAGGCCAAGGTTTCCACGCTGCGCCTGGTCACCTCCGCCCTGAAGGACAAGGACATCGAGGCGCGCGGGCTCGGCAAGGGCGAGACCACGGCCGAAGAGCTGCTCGCCCTGCTGCAGAAGATGATCAAGCAGCGCCAGGAATCGATCGCGATCTACGACGCCAATGACCGCCCCGAACTCGCCGCCGGCGAACGCGCCGAGGTCGAGGTGATCTCGGCCTATCTGCCCAAGCAGATGTCGGATGCGGAGGTGAAGGCGGCCATCGACGCCGCCATCGCCGAGACCGGCGCCGGGGCGGTGAAGGACATGGGCAAGGTCATCGGCGTGCTGCGCGCCAACTACGCCGGCCAGATGGATTTCGGCAAGGTCAGCCCGCTGGTCAAGGCGGCGCTGGGCGGCTGAGGGGAAGGGGCGGGCGGGCCGGTGCTCGCTGGTCCGAGCTTGCGATAGGCAAAGCCCGGTCACGGTGGTAAGGATTTTCCTTACGATCGACTTGAGCGGGAGGGGCGAGTGATTACGAGCAAGCTGACCACCAAGGCTCAGACGACGATCCCGCTAGCGATCCGCACGGCTCTGAATCTCAGCGAGGGAGACGCAATCGCCTATGAGATCGCTGCCGACGGCGTGGTGACGATCCGCAAGGCGGTTTCAAGGGCCGCGCCGGTGGACGAGCCCTTCGCGACCTTCGTGGAATGGGATAGCGAAGCGGATCGCAGGGCCTATGGCAAGCTTTGACGCGTTCAGCCGCGGCGACATTGTGCGTGTGCCGTTTCCCTATGCCGACCGCCCTGTCCGCCAACAGCGCCCGGCGCTGGTCGTCAGCAATGGCGCCGTCGGAGAGAACGGCGCTCTGCTGTGGGTGGTCATGATCACGTCAGCAGATAATCGTCCCTGGCCCGGCGACGTGACGCTGGGAGAAACCTATCTTGCATCTGGGCTGCCGGCCCCGAGTGTCGTAAGGCCGGCCAAGATCGCGACGATCGAAGCGTTGCACGCGGTCAAGCTCGGTCGCCTATCTGCCGGGTTGCTCGTCGAGGTGACGCAAGCAATCATTGATCAGGTCTTGCCCGCCGCGTGAGCAGGCCTCGCTACGCGGCGCGCTTGGCAGAGCCGACCTTTGCAAAAACGACTGTTGGCGGCGTTCGCCACCGAGCCCACATA
>JBKBRD010000569.1:0-2016 GCA_046292405.1 Allobosea sp.
GGCGGCTTGCGCATCCAGGGGCGCTCGGCGTCGGGGCGTTCGGCGATGGTCTGGCTCCAGCGGCCGCCGCGAATGCGCATGGCGGTCGCACCATCCCGCGCCAGGGCCATGCGGTCGATCAGTTTCGCCTTGCAGGCGCCGCCCCAGGGGATCGGCGTGACCACGAGGTCGGCGCGCCGGCAGTCCTCGATCAACGCGACCCTGTCGCTGGCATAGGCGATGAAACGCCCATCGCGGGCGCGAATCAGGCAGCCGCCGGCATCGCAGCGCGCCTCCGTGCGCAAGCTCGGATCGGTCAGGCTGCGCCGGTCGCCATCGGCCGTCAGCCATTGCTGCAGCACGAAGCTGCTCGGCTTTCCGGCGACGGCCAGACCGCCATCGCGCACGCGGACGACCATTCCCGAGCCGTCGCGCTCGATCAGAATATCGGGCCGATCGGGCTGGCTCGCGGTCGCGACGCCCGTTGCGAGCGGCAAGATCGCGAGCCAGCGCAGCCGGGTCGTCCACAGGGTCACCCATAGCAGCGACAGCGAGAACAGGCCGAGCGTGCCGGGTCCGAAGGCGGCCATGCCCATCGTCGCATGCTCGAAACCCGCCACCCAATGCGCCAGCCGCAAGACCATGTCGCAGGCGAGGCCAACCAGCGCCCAGGCCGGCCAGTCGAGCCCGAACGGATAGGCCAGAACCCCGAAAACCGAGGCAGGCATCACGATCAGCGAAATGAAGGGCAAGGCCAGCGCGTTGCCCAGCAGTCCGAACGGGTTGAAGCTCTGGAAGTGATAGGCGCCGAAGGGGGCGGTCGCGGCGGTCGCCAGGAGCGTGGTGACGAGCACGCCGATCGCGGAACTCCAGAGCGTGGCGAGCGGCCAGGGCAACGGCGCCGGCGGATGTGAGCGGCTGCGTTCCTCCCAGCGCTCGGCGAAGGCGATCAGCGCCGCCACCGCGCCGAAGGACATTTGGAAGCTGGGGCCGAGCAGCGCGTCGGGCTCGCGCAGCAGCACGATGATCGCCGCCAGCGCGAGATTGCGCATGCTCAGCGCCGGCCGGTCGACGAGCGTGGCGCCGAGCATCACCAGCGTCATGATCAGAGAGCGAACGGTCGCGACCTCCGCCCCCGAGAAGACGCAATAGGCTGTGGCTCCCAGCATCGCCGCCAGCGCCGCGATTTTTTTGATCGGCCAGCGCAGCGCCAGCATCTGCGACAGAGCCAGCACCGCCCGCAGCAGCCAGAAGATGGTGCCGGCCGCCAGCACCATGTGGAGACCCGAGATCGAGACGATGTGAAAAATCCCGGCTGCCCGCAGATCATTATTCGTCGCTTCCGTGATCCGCCCGCGCTTGCCCGTCACCAACGCCGCAGCCATCGCCCCGGCCTGCCCGCCGCCCGCTTCGGCGATCCGTTCCGTCAGCGCGTTGCGGGCACGGTCGATGGCCACCGCAACCGCGAGGTCCTCGGGCAGGGGCGGCGGATTGGGCGTCTGGACGATCCTGCCCGGAATGCTGCCGACGGCGCCGATCCCCTTGAAGAAAGCATCGCGCCGGAAATCATAGCCCCCTGGCCGCGCCGGGCCGGGCGGCGGCAGGAGCCTGGCGAGCACGGTAATATGCTGGCCTGGAGCAATATCGCTGCTCCCCGCATTCATGCGGACGCGTCGCGGCTGCTGCTCCGGCGCAAGCCCAGGCATATCGGTGACGCGCAAAACCAGCCGCGCGCCGGGCGCGCGCGCTTCGACGGATTCGACGAAACCCGCGACACGGCCGATGCGCGGCCGCTCCAGCATAGGGGCTGTCACCGCAGCGGTGCGCCATGTCGCAGCCGCGAAACCAGCCGCGACGGCAGCGATGCTCAGGCTGCAGACGAGCAGGGCCCGGCGCTCTCTGCCCAGCCAGGCCAGCAACGCCGCGACGACGATCACGGGAACCGGCGCCAGTAGAGCCGGCTCACGATCAGCGGAGACATAGAGCAGGATGCCGAGCCCCATCGCCGCCGGTGTCCACAGGAACAGCCGGCGCCGT
>JBKBRD010000570.1:0-2006 GCA_046292405.1 Allobosea sp.
CGCCGTCAACAAGGACCTCGGCTGGAACACCGACATCGTCAACGTCAATGGCGGCGCCATCGCCATCGGCCACCCGATCGGCGCCTCGGGGGCGCGCGTGCTCGTCACGCTGCTGCACGAGATGCAGAAGCGCGACGCCAAGAAGGGCCTGGCCACGCTCTGCATCGGCGGCGGCATGGGCGTCGCCCTCACTGTCGAGCGCTGAGCGCCGATGGCGCGGCGGACGACGCTCTACCGCTATCTCACCGGCCCCGATGACGCTTCGTTCTGTCATCGGGTGTCGGAGGCGCTGAGCCGCGGCTGGGTGCTCTACGGCAATCCGACACTCGGCTTCGACGCAAAGGCCGGCCGCACCGTCTGCGGCCAGGCCATCATCAAGGATGTCGACGGGCCCTATGCGCCTGACATGAAACTGAGCGAACAATAGTGCGGCAAAGCCGCCGGGAGGGAAACGAGCATGACCAAAGTGGCATTGGTGACGGGCGGCACACGCGGCATCGGCGCGGCGATCTGCAAGGCGCTGGCGGAGGCCGGCCACAAGGTGGCGGCCAGCTATGCCGGCAATGACGAGGCTGCGGCCAAGTTCCAGGCGGAGACGGGCATCCCCGTGTTCAAGTGGGATGTCGGCGATTACGACGCCTGCGCGGCCGGCATCGCCAAGGTCGAAGCCGATCTCGGCCCGATCGACATTCTCGTGAACAATGCCGGCATCACCCGCGACGGCTTCTTCCACAAGATGACGAAGCAGCAATGGTCGGACGTCATCCGCACCAATCTCGATTCGCTGTTCAACATGACGCGCCCGGTGATCGAGGGCATGCGCGCCCGCAGCTTCGGCCGCATCATCGTGATCTCGTCGATCAACGGCCAGAAGGGCCAGATGGGCCAGGTCAATTATTCCGCCGCCAAGGCCGGCGACATCGGCTTCGTCAAGGCGCTGGCCCAGGAAAACGCCAATAAGGGCATCACCGTCAACGCGATCACGCCAGGCTATATCGGCACCGACATGGTCGCCGCCATGCCCGAGGAGGCGCTGAAGCGCGTCGTCGCCGGCATCCCGGTCGGCCGGCTGGGCAAGCCCGAGGAGATCGCCGCCATGGTCGTGTTCCTGGCCTCGGACCACGGCGCCTTCGCCACCGGCGCGACCTTCGCGGTCAATGGCGGGCAGTATATGGCGTAACGGCAGGCGAATGGCGAATGGCGAGTAGCGAATAGGGATGGCGGCGAGGCGATGAACCGCGTAACGCCTCCATTCGCCACTCGCCACCTCGCCACTCGCCACACATGACCTCCCGCACCGCCACCCTCACCGGCTTCATCGCCATCCTGCTCTGGTCGACGCTGGCGCTGTTCACCGCCATGTCGGGGCGGGTGCCGGCTTTCCAGCTCGTCGGCATGACCTTCGTCATCGGCGGGCTTCTCATCCTGGCGATTGCCGCGTTCCGTGGCGATCTCGCGCGGGTCATGCCGACCAGGGCTTCTTTCGCGCTCGGGCTGTACGGGCCGTTCGGCGACACCGCGCTGTATTACGCGGCGGTGAAGACCGCGCCTCCGGCCGAGGCGAACCTGATCCATTATCTCTGGCCGCTGCTGATCGTGCTCTTCGCCGCGCTTCTGCCCGGCGGCGGGCTGAAACCCCGCCATCTCCTCGGGGCTCTGATCGGGCTCGGCGCCACCGCCCTCCTGGTCGGCGGCGGCGTCCAGGGCGGCGGCCTGGCGCTCGGCCATCTGCTCGCCCTGTGCGGCGCCTTCGTCTGGGCGAGCTATTCGGTGCTGTCGCGCCGCTTCGCCGATGTGCCGTCCGAGAGCCTGAGCATCACTTTGCTGGCCTGCGCGGTTCCCGCCTTCGCCCTGCACCTCGCCTTCGAGCAGACGCTGTGGTCGCTGACGGCGGTCGAATGGGGCGGCGTGCTCGGCCTCGGCCTGGGCTCGATCGGCCTTGCCTTCAGCGCCTGGGACATCGGCATGAAGAAGGGCGACGTCGCCCTGCTCGGCGTCGCTTCCTA
>JBKBRD010000571.1:0-2003 GCA_046292405.1 Allobosea sp.
CGGTGGCGATCTCGGCCGCCCGGTCGCTCACCGAGCTCATCAGCGTGTTGAGCGCACCCGCCGTCGCGCCCACAGCCAACAGCAGCGCGATCGGCCAGGCGAACAGAGTGATGAGGGCGTCCACCCGTCCCGATTGCGCGGCGTAGAGCTCGGCTTCCGTCACGACGGTGAGCGTTGCGCCGGGGATGGCTGCGGCCTTGTCCCGCAGACGGGCCAGCGCGGCGGGGCTTGCGAGCCGAAATCTCAGGCTCTGGATCTGGCCTTGCCGATCGAAATTGGCCCGCACGGTCTCGAAATCGGCCCAGAATTCGGATTCGAGAGCGCTGCCATGGGCGGTGAACGTTCCCACCACCGTCCAGTCGATCGGACCCAGACGAACCCTGTCGCCCAGGACCAGGCCGTATTGGCGGGCAAGCCGCTCACTCACCACGATCTCGCTGGCGCCCGCTGCGACGAACCGCCCGCTGGTCAGATGGACCGAGTCGCGCAGCGCAGGCCCTGCCGCATCCATGCCGCGCAGCGCGACGGCGCGCGCCGGACCGTCACCCGCCGGCTTCACGTCGACGGGCAAGACGATCTCGCGGGAGTGGACGAGCGCACCGCTCCCGTCCCGGGCGAGGCCTGGATCCTCGGTCATGGCGCTGAAGATGCGCAGGACGCCAGCCGGCACGTCCGAGGCCATTTCCTGGTTCGATACGCCGCCGAGGATAACGGCGACCGCGGGCGAGCCCGCGCCGCGCAGCGCCGTCTCGAACCCTTTGGCCAGCGCAAGGAAGCCCGACAGCACGCAGACGACGAGCGCCACCGACAAGACCATGGAGGCCGAGATCGCCAGCCGCCGCGGCAGGCTCTTGAGGCTCGTCCGGATCATCACGGACGCCTCTTTGCTGATGGAGGACATGGCGATCACCTTGCTCTGAGCGCTGTGACGATCGGGGTGCGCATCGCGCTCAGGCTCGGCAGCGCGCCGACGCCCAAGCCCAGCGCCGCGATGAGCCCCAGCGCCCTGGCGAGGATCGTCAGGGAGAAGACCAATCCCAGCGCGGGACCCGCGAAAAGCGTTGCGAGCTTCGCCAGCAGCAGGCCCAGCCCGCCGCCCAGGATGAAGACCAACAGCGTTTCGCTCAGGATCAGCGCCAGGATCCACAGGGGCGGGAAGCCGAGCGTCTTGAGCACGGCGATCTCGAAGCGGCGTTCGCGCACGGCGAAGACCATCGTGTTGACCGTGATCATCAGCAAGGTGACGAAGGCGGCGGCCACGACCAGATTCACGATCAGGCCGATATCGGCATATTGGCGCAAAAAGGCTTCCAGGAACTGCTTTTCGGATTGAGTGCGGGTCGGCGTGGCGGAATTCGTGAAGAGTCCGTCGATCCGGACCGCGAGCTCCGCTGCGGGAACCCCGGGGCGGGGGCGCACGATGAAATTGTCCACGCTGTCCTTCGCGCGCGCCCGGGCCGCGTTCACATAATCGTAGCGGGCGATCATGAAATAGGTGTCTGTCACGGCGCTTTCGCCCTCGAAAACACCCGCAATCTCGAAGCGCCAGTCGCGACTTCCATCCTGACGCGGCATGTCGAAGGCCGTGATCGTCGCGTGCTGGCCCACGGCCCAGCCTTGCGCCTCGGCCAGCGCGCGTCCGACGAGCGCCCGGTCGCGCCCCTGCCCGAGCGCGCCCACCAGATCGGGCGTCAGTCCGAGTTCCTTGCCGTTCACCGCCAGCAGCAGGGCCGGGTCGGTGGCGCTGACGGCGACGACGTTCTTCTCGACGCCGACGAAGCCGCGCAGGCGCGAGGCATAGCTGGCCGCGGCGACGTCCCTCATGGCCGTGATCCGCGACAGCGCCGCCAGCGGCAGCGGATGCGTGCGCCCATTGGCGCTGGTGACGCCGAGAATCTCGGCGCTTGCGCCGGCGGCGGTTTGCGCTCCGTCGCGAAAGCTCGCCGTCAGCCCGTAAATCAGGAAGGCGACGGCGATGGAGACGATCAGCAGCGTGGTTCGCA
>JBKBRD010000572.1:0-2002 GCA_046292405.1 Allobosea sp.
CATGAAGCGTCTGTCGATCCAGTCCTTCCAGCGCCAGACCCATCGGCCTTCGACCGCGAACCAGCCGTCACGGCCAGCGATGGCGGACCCGTCGCCGGTCATCAGGATCGTCAGGTAGTTCCGGTCCGGCCGATGCGGCGCCAGCGCCTCGCCACGCGCCCTGCGGCGCAGGTTGCCGGTGAGCGCTTCACCCTGCCGGACGGCGAAGACACCGGCTTTCGGCGTCGGATCCTCGGCCACGGTCGCGCAGTCACCGACAGCGAAGACCGCGGGATCGTCGATGCAGGTCAGCGACCGCGTCGTCTGCACGAAACCATGGCGATCCGTGGGAAGCCCGGTCATGGCCAGCCAGGAGGGAGCACGCGCCGCGGTTGACACCAGCACCGCATCGGCCGTGACGAAGCGCTTGTCCTGCGCGCGCAGACCTTGGGCGTTGATCTCGACGACACGGAAGTCGTCCAGCAGGGTCACGCCGTGACGGGCCAGCGCGGCTCTCGCCCGCCGGCGCACGCCGTCATTGAGCGTGGCGACGAGCCCGCTGCTCGCGGCGAGACCGATCCAGAACGGCCGGCCCTTCGGATCGAGCCCCGTCAGCCGCGCCTTCAACGCAAGCGCAAGCTCCACCCCGGCCGCGCCCCCGCCGACCAGGACGATGCGGCGCGGGCCATCGGCCTTGGCGGCCGCCTCCAGGAGCGCGTCCAGACGCGCAATGAAGCTGCTGATGGGCTTGACCGGGATACCGTGCTCCTCGGCGCCGACGATGCCCGACAGATCGGGAGTGATGCCGACATTGAGCGAGAGCGTGTCGTAGGGAACACTGGCACCGTCCTCCGTCGTCACCGTCCGCCGGGCGCGGTCGATCGCGGCGGCCCCGGAGCGGACCAGCGTCACGCCGCAGACGCCGGCCAGCCGGCCGAGATCGATGTGCATCTCGGCATGGCTGTAGAGCCCGGCGACATGACCCGGCAGCATGCCAGAATAGGGCGTCAGCAACCGGTCGGTCACCAGCGCGATCGTCATGCCGGGCTCAGGCCGCTGCGCCAGCGCGCGGATCACCTGTACATGGGCGTGCCCCCCGCCGACGAGAACGAGCCGGTGGCCGGTCATGGCCGCGCCTCCGACATGCCGGCCAGAGCGGCGCGGGTGAAGGCCGCCGCCTCGTCGCCGCTCGCCAGGCTGGCGCGCAACCAGTCGAGATCGGCGGCCTCGTCGATGTCGCGTTGCGGCGGCAGCATCTGCACGTTCAGGCCGGCCGCGTCGGCGCGGCTCAGCGTCTCGCGCAGCACGCCCGAGGTGCTCCATGGCATCGGTGTGAAGAGGGAGGCTGCCGCCTTCAGCGAGCGCAGGCCGATCAGGCAATAGCCGCCATCGACGCTCGGGATGAGCACGATCCGGCGGTCGTCGCCCTCGCGAAGGCTGCGCGCGGAGGCGGCGATGACCTCGCCGGTGATCAGCGGAACATCCGCGCCCATGATGATCGCGCCGCCCGGGCAACGCTGCAGCAGCCGGGCGAGGACGTCGTGCATCGTCGCACCGAGATCGCCGGCATCGGCAAACTCCAGGGGCCATCCCGGCCCGAGGATCGCACCGATCTCGGTCGCGGCGTCGGCCGGGCGAAAGAACGCCACGCGGTAGAGCCGCTGCAGGCGGGCCGC
Source organism: Allobosea sp. (assembly GCA_046292405.1). Taxonomy (GTDB): domain Bacteria; phylum Pseudomonadota; class Alphaproteobacteria; order Rhizobiales; family Beijerinckiaceae; genus Allobosea. The sequence continues at coordinate 1,656 of JBKBRD010000572.1, forward strand.
CGCGACGGCGGCGGCGGCGCAATCCTCGAGGAAGGCGCGCGCCAGGCGCGCCGCCCTGTCGGGGCCGATGGCCGCGGCCAGCCGGGTCTTGGCCGCACCGGGCCGCGGCGGCTTGCACATCAGGCCGAACCCGATCGGCGCCTCGCTCAGCATCAAGGCGTCTCCCGGCGCGGCGGGCGCAGCGCCTCGCGGCCGATGACCCAAAGAATCTTGACGCCCGCCCTGACCGCGCCGCCGAGCGTCCCCGAGACCTTGGAAACCCCGATGCGGCGCCGGTAGTCGACAGGGATCTCGATCGTCCTGAGGCGCTGGCGCGCCTCCTTGATCTGCATCGCGACCGTCCAGCC
>JBKBRD010000573.1:0-1990 GCA_046292405.1 Allobosea sp.
TTGCGGCGCGATCCGCGCCAGCGCCTGGCCGATGCAGCCGCCGGTGGAATGGCCGAGCAGCGCGGCGCGCTGCAGCCCTGCCGCATCGAGCACGGTCAGGCAGTCCTGGGCGAGCTGGTCGATGGTGCAGGGGGCGGAGCCGCGGCTGCTGGCGCCGATGCCGCGCTGGTCGAAGCGGATGACGCGGCAGGAGCGGGCGAGCGTCGTGGCGCTGGTGCTCCAGAATTTCGCCGTGCCGCCGAGGCCGCTGACCAGCAGCAGCGCCGGGCCTTCGCCCTCGACGCTGGCCTGAAGCACCGCGCCGTCGGATGTCCGGGCGGCGAAGCTCTTCGCCGTTGCGACGGTCTGGGCGGCGCTCATTGCAGCGGCGAGTAGGAGACGGGGTTGAGTATGCGCGCGTTCTGGACATCGATCAGCCCGTCGACCCGGCGCAGATAGTCCTGCCAGCGCGGATCGGCCAGCATCGTCTTGCGCTTGCTGGCGCGCTCGTCGAGGCTGGCATAGCCCCACAGCGCCACCACATGATTCAGCTCGCCGATCTCAGTGGTGAAATAGGCGATGAACTGGCCCAGATGCTCTTTCTGCAGCGGCAGCCCGTACTCGCCATAGGCCTGGACGAATTCCGCCAGCTTCCCGGCCTTGATGCGGTAATCCCGCTCTTCATAGATCATGGCCATCCCCCTGGTCGTGCCGGGCCGCTCAACCCATGCGTTTGCCGCATCGGGCCGGACCCGGCGTCTCTGCCGGCGCCGTGTTCGTGACTGAAGCATGGCCCACTCGCCAGCGTGCCGCCATGCCTGCAATGGCGGGGCCGGGGCGCGGGGAGCGCAGGACGGTGGGGGAGATCGGCGGGCGACGGGGCAACTCAAAAAGCTGCGCCCCTCCCCGGCGAGCGGGGAGGGGCGCAGGGTCTCAGTTGCCCTGCGCGTTCGCCAGTAGCGGGGTGATGCGCCGCAGGGTGACGCGGCGGTTCTCGCGCGCGGCGTCCTGCGTGTTCACCTTCAGATACTGCTCGCCATAGCCCTGGGTGGTCAGGTTTTCAGGCGGCACCTGGAAATCGCGGGTGAGGATCTCCGCCACGGTCTGGGCCCTGCGGTCCGAGAGCGAGAGGTTGTCGACATCCGCGCCGACCGCGTCGGTATGGCCCTCGATCAGGAAGACCTCGTTGGGCTGCTTCTGCAGCGCCTGCCGGATCGCGCCGGCGATCACCGACAGACGTTGCGCCTGGCCGGCGGCGACCTCCCAGGATCCCGTCTCGAAGGTGACGGAATCGACGTCGACGCTGCGCATCCGCGCCCGCAGATCCGGCGAATAGCGCACCTCGTCCAGCGTGTAGCGGCGCGGCAGAGGCTCGAGCGGCGGGGCGACGATGGTCTCGTAGATCAGATCCTGATCGGCGCTTTCGGCGTCGACGATGTAGCGCTCGCGCGGGATGCGCAGCGCCGGCCGCTCGAGCACGACGATCTCCTCCGAGAAGCGGCGGTCGGGCCGGTCGCGGCGGGTGTTGTCGATGATCACGACCTCGCGGCCCTCGCGGGTCTGGCGCGTCCTTCTGATCAGCCGGCCCTCCTCGTCGGTGACGGTGACGACGCGGGTACCGTCGGGCCGCTCGAAGACGGTGCGGATTTCGCCATTGGCGCGCTCCGTGCGGCCGTCGAGGCCGAGATCGCGGAAGCGCTCGGTCTCGTCGCGCCGGATGATGGTGCGGTCATTGTCGCGGATGATGGTGCGGCCCGGCTCGCGGATGATGGTGACGTCACCCTCGCGCCGCTCTTCGCGACGGCTGCGCACATCCTCGACGCTGCGCGCGCCCTGCGTCGCCAGAATGCCGCCGACGACGCCGGCGCCGAGCCCGATGGCGGCCGCCCCGGCCGGTGACAGCCCGTCGCGCTGGCTGCGGCGGTCGGGCGTCGGCGCGGCCGTCCCGGGGGCGGGGGCGGTCTGCGAGGGAGCGATCTGGCCAGGCGCGCTCGGCGCAGGCGCGCTCTGC
>JBKBRD010000574.1:0-1978 GCA_046292405.1 Allobosea sp.
CCCCTACGACCGTGGTGTTGAGATTGGCGAAGCGGTCGATCTGCGCGCCGCCGAGAAAGCCGATGGTGATGCGCCCGCCCTGCAGCCAGTAGCGAAACATCTCCGGCACCGAGACGGTGGTCAGCGCGGTTTCGCAGAGTTCGCCGTCGCCGATCGAGAGCGGCAGGATGGTCGGGCGCGTCGACAGCGTTCCGGATTCATAGATCAGCGTGATCTTCGGCGCATGGGTCAGCCGCGCCAGGTTGCAGGCGGCGGAGGGGGCGCCGATGCCGACGAAGCAGACATCCCGGTCGGTCAGCAGCCGCGCCGCGGCGATGGTCATCATTTCGGTCGGCGTTGCGGTCGCGCTCATCAGGCTGCCTCCCGCCGGAGCTGCGCATGCTGCGCGAAGACCTCCGGCCCCTTGTCCAGCACATTGGCCTTGATCCAGGCCTGGAAACTGTCGCGGTCCCGCGAGATCGCATCCCAGGCGATGTAGAAATCATTGGCGCGCTTGTAATAGCCATGGGCGTAGGAGGGGTAGGCCCCGCCCGGGACATGGGCGATGGCCGTCACCGTCCAGGACGGCAGGATCACGGCGTTGGCGTTGCGCGGGCCGAAATCCTCGACGATCTCCTCGACCGTGACCAGCGAGCGTTTCGCCGCCAGCACCGCTTCCTTCTGGACGCCGAGAATGCCTTCGAGCAGGACATTGCCTTCGCGATCGGCCTTGAGCGCGTGAATGATGGCGGCGTCAGGCCGGATGGCGGGCACCGTCGCCAGCGCCTCGCCGGTATAGGGGCAGGTCACCGAGGCGATCTTCGGGTTGACGCGCGGGAGATCGACGCCCTTGTAGCCGCGAAACACCGCGAAGGGCAGGTTCGCGGCGCCGGCCTCATAGGCGTTGGCCATGGCGGCGTGGCTGTGCTCCTCGATCGCCAGCGGGTGCGGCCAGCCATTCTCGACCGCGTCGCGGAAGCGGTGCAGCGAGCCGACGCCGGGATTGCCGCCCCAGGAGAACACCAGCCTCTCGGCCAGCCCCATGCCGATCATCTGGTCGTAGACGAGATCGGGCGTCATCCTGATCAGGGTCAGGCGCTTGCGGCCCTGCCGGATCGCCTCATGGCCGGCCGCATGCGGGATGAGATGGGTGAAACCCTCCATCGCGACCGAGCAGCCATCGCTGAGGACAGCCTCGATCCCTTGGGACAGGGAGAGGAATTCCGCCACCTTGACATCTCCTCAGTCTGTGCGTTTATCGCACAATATCTCTATATTCGCACTTTAGGGCTGCAGAATTGGCGGGTCAACATGGCGGAGGAGGCAGCTGACCGCGATCGCATGGCGGCGCTCGAAAAGGGTCTGGCCGTGATCGCCTGCTTCGACGCCAGCCGCCCCCGCATGGCGATCGCCGATGTCGCGCGCGCCACGGGGCTGACGCGCGCGGCGGCGCGCCGCTGCCTGCTCACTTTGGCCGGGCTCGGCTACGCGGCCTTCGACGGCAAATATTTCGCGCTGACGCCGCGGGTGCTGCGGCTCGGCTATGCCTGGCTCGCTTCCACGGCCCTGCCGCAGCTGGTTCAGCCTTTTCTCGAGCGCTTGTCCGAGGCGACGCATGAATCCTGTTCCGCCGCCGTGCTGGACGGGCCCGAGATCGTCTACATCGCCCGTTCGGCGCAGCGGCGGATCATGTCGGTGGGGCTGTCCGTCGGCTCGCGCCTGCCGGGATTCTGCTCGTCGATGGGGCGCGTGCTGCTGGCGGCCCGGCCGGAAGCGGAGGCGCGCGCGCTGATGCTGGGCGGCGGTCTGCAGCGGCTGACGCCGCGGACGCAAACCGATATCGGGCGGCTGATGCAGGTTTTGAGCGGGGTGCGGGAGCAGGGCTTCGCGCTGGTCGACCAGGAGCTGGAGCTGGGGCTGGTTTCGTTGGCCGTGCCGCTTCTCAATGCGCGCGGCGAGGTCGTCGCCGCCTTCAACCTCTCGGCCCAGGCGCAGCGCC
>JBKBRD010000575.1:0-1972 GCA_046292405.1 Allobosea sp.
GGTGATGGGAGCCGACCGCATGACGGGAAACAGATCCCAGACCGTGCGGGCGTTGGTCGCTAGCTTCTCCCAGTCGAGCACGGTGCGGTTTTCGTCGCGGATGGCGCGGCCGAGATAGCCGCCGCCGATCAGCACGGTGCCATTGCCGAACTGCTTGAACGAGAGCTTGCGCTTGCGCAGGATCACCACCGGCTTGATGAAGGCCGGCATCGCAGCGGTGATCATCAGCATGGGTGCGATCACCTCCAGCGGCGCCGGCTCGCCCAGATCGCTGGCGATGCGGTCGGCCCAGGCCCCGGCGGCGTTGACGATGCGCGGGCTGAAAAACGGGCCCGCATCGCTCTCCACGCGCCAATTCGCCCCGTCGCGGCGCACGCCGGTCACCCGCACCCCCTCGCGTATGTCCGCCCCGAGGCTTGCCGCCTTGCGCTTGAAGGCCTGGGTGGTTCGCAGGGGGATGGCCGCGCCGTCACGGCGCGAGACGACCCCGCCGGGGCAGCTTTCGGCGACGGCCGGCGCCAGACGACGCAGCTCGGCCGCGTCGATCAGCTCTTCGTGGTGGAAGCCGCGCAGCGTCAGATCCGCGACGCGAGCCCGGCAATTCGCCAAATCCTCCTCGTCCTCGGCGACCAGCACCTGACCGTCCGAGGTGAAGCCGCAATCGTCGTCGACGAGGTTCTCTATGTCGTGCCAGAGTTCCATCGAGGCGTTGGAGAGCGGGATCTCGGCAATATGACGCGCGAGCTGGCGAACCCCACCGGCATTGACGCCGGACGCATGCCGCCCGGCATGGTCCTTCTCGATCAGGATGACCGAGAGCCCACGCATCGCGCAGTGGAGCGCCGTCGAGCAGCCATGGATGCCGCCGCCGATGACGATGACGTCGGCGCTGGCGCGCGCGCCGTTCATCGCACCACCGCTTTGACCGCGGCCTCTGTCGGCGGCAGGGCGGCCAGCTCAGCCAGCGTGATCGGCTTGACCGGCGGGCGCAGGCGATAATAGCCGGTCTGCTCGGGCGAAACGCCATGGACCTGCGCGATCAGCTCGACCACGCTCGGCCCGCAGAGCCTGCCCTGGCAGGGACCCATGCCGCAGCGCAGGAAGGCTTTCATCTGGTTGGGGCCGGTGACGCCGAGCCGGCTCGCCGCATCGCGGATCTGGCCGGCGGTGATCTCCTCGCAACGGCAAATGATGGTCTCATCGGCCGGTGGCGCCAGAAACGTCTCGGCAGGGCGGTAAAGCAGATCAAGGAAGCGCCGCCCTTGCAGGCTGCGGGTGAGTTCGGACCGGGCCGGCCCGGCGTTCTCGTCGCGCTGCGCCTCGGACAGGCGTCCGAGACGGCGCGCGGCGTCGAGCGCCGCAAGCTCGCCCCGTAGGGCGGCGGATTCGGCGCCGCCGATGCCCGCCCCGTCGCCGGCGATGGCGATGCCGGGAATCGAGGAGGCGAACCACGCATCCACTGTCGGCGTCCAGCAATGCTGGATGGCGTCGAAATGATGGGCGCAGCCGGCCGCATTGGACAGGTTGACGCCCGGAATGACGCCGTGATGCAGCAACAGCGCGTCGCAGGCGATGATTTCGCTTGTCGTGCCGCGCGTGACGCTGACGGACGTGACCTTGTCGTCGCCTTGCGCCCTCAGCGCTGTGACGCCGGTTTTGAACGGCAGTTTCCCGCGGGCCTGCGCCATCAGCTTCAAGCCCTTGCCGAGATAGGGCGAGCGCAGGAAATCGGCCAGCGCGGGGGCGGCGGCGCGCCAGTTGCGGCGCGGCGTCGTGTCGAGCACCGCGACGATGTTCGCGCCAGCCGCCGCGAGCTGGCCTGCGAGCAGATACAGCAGAGGGCCGCAGCCGGCGATCACCGTCTTGCCGGTCGGGACGAGGCCGGACGCTTTCAGCGCGATCTGCGCGGCGCCGGCGGTCATGACGCCGGGCAGAGTCCACCCCGGAATCGGGAAGGGTCGCTCCTGCGCCC
>JBKBRD010000576.1:0-1970 GCA_046292405.1 Allobosea sp.
AGATGGAGCGCTCGCACACGGCTTACATGGTGGAGATCGCCATGCACGCCGACGCGAGCGCGCTCGGTATCAAGCTGCGCAAGGAGCCGGTCGCGACCGGCTCCGGCGGCGTGCAGTAGGAGCACGCCGATGCCCTTCATCGTGTACGATCTGGAGACGAGCGGACTGGACCCGGTCTGGAACGTGCCGCTCCAGGCCGCCCTCATTCACGCAGATGACGATCTGCGCCCGCTCAGCGAGCTCTCGCTGCGGTGTCGCCTACCGGCCCATATCGTGCCGTCGCCGGGCGCCTTGCTGACCACCGGTATTCGCCCAGACCAGTTGGATCAGGCGCCGATGTCGAGCCTCGAGCTGCTCGGCCAGATCGGCCGGGCGCTGCGGGCGTGGGCGCCTGCGACGATTCTGGGGCACAATGTGCTCCGGTTCGACGAGGAGGTCCTCCGCTTCAACTCCTTCACCCATCTGTTGCCGCCCTATGCGACGCAGGCCACGGGGCTGAAGCGGGCCGATACCCTTGTGATGCTTCGCGCGGCGATGCTGATCGAGCCGGGCGCGATCACGCTTCCCGTCGACGGCAACGGCAAGCGCTCGCTCAGGCTGGGTGCGGTCTGCCGCGAAAATGGCATCGCACTCGCCGAGGACGAGGCGCATGACGCACTGTTCGATGCCCGCGCCACACTGGCGCTGTTTCGGGTGCTGCGCGAGCGCGCCCCGCGCAGCGTCGAGCTGATGCTCGCCAACGCGCACAAGTCGGGACCGATCCGTCTCCTCTCCAGCGGAGATCTCTTCTGCCTCGGCGGCCCCTCGGCACTGGTCCCCGCGATCGGCGTCATGGCCAGCCCCGGCAATGCGACGTCCTGGGCCGCGCTCGATCTCTCGATCGACCCTGCAAGCTATCTCGACGGCTCCGCCGAAGACGTCGCCGGCCTGCTGACGCAGTCGGGCCCAAGGCCGGTGCGGATGGTCAAGACGAATGCCCAGCCGATCGTGCTGGCCTGGGAGGATGCCCAGCACGCCTTGCCGGCCGATCGGCTCGATGCCGCAGTCTACAACGACCGCGCTCGCCAGGTGCGTCGGCATCCAACCTTCCAGCGCCATCTCACCGAGGCGCTGAAGAACCGCTTCGCCGATCGCGAGCCATCGCCCTATCCGGAGGCGACGCTCTATTCCGGGGGCTTCCTCTCGGACGCCGACATGCGCATCTGCGCGCGCTGGCATGAGCTGCCCTGGGATCAGCGTGGCGGCCTGGTCAAGCACCTGGGCGACGTTCGGCTCCAGGCCTTCGCCAACAGGCAGATGTTCCTGGAGGCGCCTGAGTGCCTCGCGCCGGAAGCCTGGCGCAAGGGCCGCGACTGGCTGCGCGAGCGCCTGACGACCGAGACTGACGTGCCCTGGCTGACCTTGCCCAAGGCGATCAGGGAGGTGGCGGAACTGCGTTCCTCACTCGATCCGCAGGATGCGGATTGCCACGCCCATCTCGATGCGATCGAGCGCTGGCTGCGCGAGCGCAGTGACCGCCAGCAAATGGCGGCGTGAAGGGTAAGAGGCCGGCGCCCGAAGCGCCGGCCATTCCGGAAGGAAGCGGAGAGGCGCTGCCACGAGGCAGTAACCCCCAAAAACGTCTGGATCCGACATGAAGACCACCATCCCGACCATCTCGCTTGAGGACATCGACCTCGAAGCGACGATCCGCCCCGTCACCGAGGATCTCGACGGGATCGCGCGCAGGCTTCCCCTCTCCGGTGATCGCGACACGGCCTATGCCGCCTTCGCCGGCGAGCGCTTCCTCGTCAGCGCGGCGGCCGGCCGTGCGCTCGGTTTCGCGGAAGAGACCGAGCGCTTCCTCACGCTGGCCGCGACCTCGCCCCAACCGCAGGTCGCCGCCTGCCTCGACATGCTGACGGCGCTGACGCTCCTGAACTCGGCCAGCGTCATCGCGCTGGCGATCATGCCGCCGCGAACTGGTGAGG
>JBKBRD010000577.1:0-1958 GCA_046292405.1 Allobosea sp.
TGGTCCAGGCGATCGTCGACGACGAAATGCGGCGCGGAAGGGTTTCTCGCTGCGATGACGACTGAATAGGCATCGGCACCGACACGGCTCCGGCTCGGCACGCGAGTTGTCCTTTGACCTGAGGCGCCGGGCGGGACTGCATGTGTCCCGGAGCCGTGGTGGGGGTTCAGCGTCCCGGAAAGAGCGTGCAAGAGAGCGCTGACCACCTCGGAGCAAGCCCGACCCCGCTCTCCATGGATGGCTTTCCTAGTCCTCCGCCCGGCCTTTCACGATCAACCCGCAAGGGGTCGGCTATGCGCAGCATGCCGCCGCTGCGGCTTCGCCTGCGCGGTGATCGCGGCCGGCTGAGGACACTGACGGACGCCATCGAGCGGGGATCGGCCTCGCTCCAAGATGGAGCCCTCAAATGTCGCACGATCTTTCCCTCGCCCAGTCCCACGCGTTCCAGCTCGCCCGCACCCTGATGGTCCCGGTCACGTTGTTCGAGGTCGATGGAGAGTTCGGCGTGATGCCGAGCGACGAACTCGACGACGCCGACGAGCTTCACGTCATCCACGAATTCGACCCCCACGATCGTCGGCCGGCGCATTGAGCCGACCACTGGTGCCGCTGGCGAGCGGCCGCCCGCAAGGGAGGCTGCGCCGCGAACGATTGATCTCATCTTCCGTCGACGGTCGATCCGCGCCCTTGCAGGCGCCGCTCTTCGCGGCGGTTGGGCTTGGACCCGCGAGATCTGCGGGAGGGACGACGCAACAGGAAAGGCCGGACGTAAGGCGCCGGGAGAGATGATGGAGCAACGAGAACTCGAGGAACTGAAGGGGCGCGTGCTGTGCGCGGCGGTGCTGGAGAAAGCCGGCTTCGCCATCGATCTGAAGGAGAGCACGCGACGCGCCGTCAAGCATCGGCGCGGCAGCGACATCATCATCGTGATCCACGAAGGCCGGGGCTGGTTCGATCCGCTGTCGGACGCCAAGGGCGATGTCTTTTCGCTGATCCAGTATCTGGACGGCGTCGCCTTCACCGAAGTGCTTGTGCGTGCGGCCGGACTGGTCGGGTTCCGACCGGCGGAACTTGCGTGGCAGAGACCGCGCACGCAGAGGCCGGATGTCTCTCTTGCCGAACGCTGGCGCGCCCGGCGAGCCCTTCGGCCGGGCTCCGCCACCTGGCGCTACCTGCGTCACGAACGCCATCTCCCTGAAAGCGTGCTGCGCGCCGCGATCCGTCAGGACCGGCTGCGGGAAGGCCCGCATGGCAGCGCGTGGGCCGCCCATGTCGACAACGGCGGCATTGTCACCGGATGGGAAGAGCGCGGTCCGCAATGGCGCGGGTTTTCGACCGGCGGGACAAAAGTGCTGTTCCGGCTCGGCGCGCCCGACGGCTTGAGGCTTTGCATTACCGAGGCGGCGATCGACGCGATGAGTCTCGCGGCGCTCGAGGGGCTCCGGCCCGGAAGCCTCTATCTCAGCACCGGCGGCGGCTGGTCGCCTGCGACAGATACCGCCGTGCGAACGCTTGCCGCGCGTCCCGGCGCCCAGCTCGTGGCGGCGACCGACGCCAACAGCCAGGGCGAGGCGTTTGCCGGACGGTTGCGCGAGATCGCCGAGACCGCCGGCTGCGACTGGATCCGCCTGACGCCGCCGGCCGATGATTGGAACGAGGCTTTGAAGGAGAAGGCGGGGGAGGAACAGGAAAGGAGGAATGGGAGGAGAGACCTGCCGCATGCCCGCCGGCCGCATCAAGGGTGACGCTTCGCCCGGCTGCGCCGGCCCTTGACCCGGCCGAACGGCGAGGCGGCCGCAAGGGAGGGGTCAGGAAGAGCCGAAGATGATGGCGATGTCGCGAGGATGAGCCGCGCTCCGGCATTGGCCAGTTCCACCCGGTTGCCGGCGGGCTCCCATACATAGAGGAAGAAGGTCCCCTGGATGGCGTGCTTGTGCGGGCCCGTCTCGATGTGAACG
>JBKBRD010000578.1:0-1956 GCA_046292405.1 Allobosea sp.
ATCGTCGCGATGCTCGGCGAGGATTGCGAGTTCATGGGTGAGGGGGCGTCACGCACAGAACTCGGCCTGCCCGGCGTGCAGCAGGAGTTGCTCGAGGCGCTGGTCGCGACGGGAAAACCCGTGGTGCTGGTGCTGGCGACGGGCCGACCCTTGGTCCTGAGCTGGGCGGACCGGCATGTGGCGGCCATTGTCCAGACCTTCCATGGCGGGACGGAGGGGCGGGTGGCGATCGCCGACGTGCTCGCCGGCAAGGTCAACCCGTCGGGCCGCACCCCGATGAGCTTCCCGCGTTCCGTCGGGCAGATTCCGGTCTATTACGACCATCTGCCGACGGGCCGGCCGCAGCAGATCCGCCAGCGCTATGAATCCATCTACATGGATGAGAAGAACGAACCGCTTTATCCGTTCGGCTTCGGACTGTCCTATTCGCGTTTCTCCTATGCCAATCTGCGCGTGGAGCAGGCGCGCGTGCCGATGGACGGGTTCGTCGAGGCCTCTGTCGACGTCACCAATCTCGGCGCGCGCGATGGGCAGGAGGTCGTGCAGCTCTATGTCCGCCAGCCGATAGCCAGCCGCTCGCGACCGGTGCGCGAGCTCAAGGCCTTCGAGAAAGTGGCGATTGCGGCGGGCGAGACCAGGCGGGTGCGTCTGCGCGTCGCCGCGAGCCGGCTCGGCTTCCATGACGACGCCGGCCGCTATCATATCGAGCATGGCGCGTTTGAACTCTACCTCGGCGGGTCTTCGGCGGCATCCCTGAAGGCGGGTTTTGTTTTGACCAAGTCTTGAACGGACGCATTGCTGCCATGCCTTCGGTTTGATCTCGACAAGTTCAGTTTTTGAGTCAATTCTTTGCTGGCGCGGCTTCCGAAGCTTTGCGGCGGGGGCTCAGGGCGGCTTGGCTTCGAGGGATGCGGCTATGGCGACGGGGACGGTGAAGTGGTTCAATACCGAAAAAGGCTTCGGTTTTATTCAACCTGACGATGGCGGAAAGGATGTGTTCGTGCACATCACAGCCGTCAAGGAAGCAGGGCTGATGACGCTGACCGAGGGGCAGAAGGTCGCGTTCGACCTGAAGACCGAACGCGGCAAGACGGCGGCAGGCGCGCTTCAGCTGCTTTGAGCCTGTGCCGGGCTGACGAAATGGCGGATATCGCGCCTGTCATGTCGCGATGACCGCACCGCCTTCGCTCGGCTCCGTAGCAGGAGTCTACTCAGCCCTGACCGCGCCGGGCGCGCAGCCCGATTTCGTCACGGCGGCGACGCCGCAGCTCGCGCTCGACCTGGCGGGAATCCCCGGCGATCTTCATGCCGGCGCGACGCGCCTGTCCGGCGCGCGCGAGCCATGGCTGCCGCGCGGGACGCTGCTCCGCAACGATCGGCAGCTCTCGGCCCTGTGCAGGCGTGAACTCGCCGAAATCGCGAGTCGGCTGGGCATTCCCGCGCTTCCGCCGGAGTGGATCGGCGGCAATCTCCTGATCGACGGCTTGCCCGCCTTCTCCGCGATCGCGCCCGGCAGTCGGCTCGCCTTCGGCGGGCACTGGGGTGGCCAGGGGCGCTTCGATGGCGGCGCGGTGCTGCGCGTGGAGGGCTACAACCTGCCTTGTCGGCAAGCGGGGCGGGCGCTCGCCCGCTTTTGCGATCAGGCTTCGCTCGAATTCGCCTTTGTCAAACAGGCGGCGCGCTTGCGCGGCCTCGTGCTCAGCGTCGATCGCCCCGGCGCGATCGCGCCAGGCGACGCCGTGGTGGTGATCCCGCCGGCGTTGCCGAAGGGGTAGGCGCGTAAACCTGCAACACCTCCAGCCCTCATCCTGAGGAGCGCCGCAGGCGCGTCTCGAAGGATGCTTCAGAGCGCTCGGAGCCACCGGGCCCATCCTTCGAGAAGCCGCTGGCGCGGCGCGTCAGGATGAGGGCCGGAGCGGGGGGTAGGCAGGTTAGCAGTGCTGTGTGGGATGGGGT
>JBKBRD010000579.1:0-1947 GCA_046292405.1 Allobosea sp.
GCGGCCAGGTCGACTATCTCTGCGACCAGGCCGTTAACGTGGCGCCCCAGCACCGCGCCGGCACCATCAAGACGCTGGCGGTCGCCTCCGAGCGGCGCGCCACCGCCCTGCCCGATGTCCCGACCAGCGCGGAAGGCGGCACGCCGGGCTTCAAGGTCGAGGTCTGGAACGCGATGTTCGCGCCGAAGGACACGCCCGCCCCGGCAGTCGCAAGGCTGAACCAGGCGCTGAAGGCCGCGCTGGCGGACCCGGCCGTGAAGGGCAAGCTCGAGGATCTCGGCGCCGAGATCCCCGCGGCCGCGCTGCAAGAACCGGCGGGGCTGAAGAGCTTCATCGCCAGCGAGATCGAGCGCTGGGCCCCGATCATCAAGGCGAGCGGCGTCACCATCCAGTGAGCTGACGACGCGCGGCCGCCCTACCAATCCGTGTGCGGCGGCCGCCCCTCGCAGATTTCCGCCAGCCTGCGGCGCGTGCCGCCGGTCGTCTCCCGCGGCAGGGCGTCCAGCGGGAAAAACCCGGCCTCGGCGATCTCGCGGTCGGGCTGCTTGGCCTGCGTCACCGTGAACTGCCTGACCACGAAGACGGCGACATGGTCGCGGCGCGACATCGCCCGGTTGAAGAAGACGCCATGCAGCGCCGCCGGACCCGCCAGCGCGATGCAGGCCTCCTCGCGCAGCTCTTTTTCGAGCGCCTCGAGCAAGGTTTCGCCCGTCTCGACGCCCCCACCCGGCAGATGCCAGCCGGCGGTATAGGTATGGCGGATCAGAAACACGCGGTTCGCATCGTCGAGCACGGCCGCGCGCACGCCCAGCGTCATCCCCCGCGACAGCCGGAAATACAGGTGCAGCCCGCGCCGCAGCAGGGCCTGGCGCCAGGGTCGGCGCGGTTCTGTCCACTCTTGCGCCATGCGCCGCTCACAGCCCCGAAATTCTGAAACAAAGGCTTAATTGTCTATGCATATAACGCATGGCCGAGGCCCGCGGCCAAGCGCGACCTGTCACAAACGCGCCGCAAATCAGGCAGAGAAGATCGCTTCAACGCTGGGGTTACGTCATGCTGCTCTCTTTCATCATCTCTCTCGTCTCGTCAAAGCCTGCCTATGTCTGGAAGCCGGCGGTCACCCTGACCGATCCGCGCATCGTGTCGGAGCTGGCCGGCTCGGGCAACTGAGCGGCATCGCTGCGGAGGGCGTGCGACCGGCGCGCCATCTCGACGCTTGACGACGGCGTCCTCCGGGGGCAAGCGCTCAGCGGTGTTCAAGCTCGCGCATCTCTCGGACCCGCATCTCGGCCCGCTCGCGCGGTTTTCGCTGCACCATCTGCTGGGCAAGCGAGCGACGGGCTACGTCAATTGGCGGCGCAAGCGTCGCCATGCCCATGACATGGAAATCCTGGCGCTGATCGTCGCAGACATGCAGGCGCTGGCGCCTGACCATTACGCCTGCACCGGCGACGTCTCGCATATCGGCCTGCCGGCCGAGTTCAAGACGGCGATCAGCTTCCTCGATACGCTCGGCCCGCGCCATGATGTCAGTTTCGTGCCCGGCAATCACGACGCCTATGCCCGCTCCTCGCTGAAGCATCTGGCGATCGACATGGCGCCCTGGGCCTCGGGCGACGATGGCGTGACGGGCTATCCCTGGTATCGCCGCCGCGGGCCCGTGGCGTTGATCGGGCTCAACACCGGCGTGCCGACCCTGCCGATGCTGGCGACCGGCCGGCTTGGCCGCGAGCAGATCGCCGAAGCCGAAGCGCTGCTGAAGCGCGCCAGTCATGACGGGCTGATCCGCGTCGTGCTGATTCACCATCCGCCCTATGTCGGCGGGGCGCGACGCTCGCGCGAACTGGTCGACGCCGAGGCCTTCGAGGCCATGCTCGCGCGCGCGGGGGCCGATCTCGTCCTGCACGGCCACAACCACAAGTTCTCGCTGGCCTGGCGCAAGGGCTT
>JBKBRD010000580.1:0-1927 GCA_046292405.1 Allobosea sp.
TACTCCCGCTTGTCCGCCGAGACCCCATGCCCAATCCAGCGCTGTCCCCAGCAGGCTCTGACGATGATGCCGACCAAAATTTGGAGGCAATGAGGATTGGACGGCGCCTGCGCGCGCTGCGAACCGAGCGGGGCATGACGATCCTCGAACTCGCGGCAAAGGCCGGAATCTCATCGGGCGGCATCAGCCAGATCGAACGGGGCGCATCGAACCCGTCGGTCAGCACGCTTCAAAAACTGCGCGGCGCCCTTGGGGTGACTCTCTGGTCCTTCCTCGAAGGCGAGCCGGTCGAGCCGGTGCGCGAGACCCAATACGTCAGGCGCCAGGCGAACCGCCCGCGGATTGTCGTGGGGACAAACCAGCTGACGAAAGAGCTCTTGTCGCCCCGAGACAATAACGAGCTTCGCTTCATGATTTTGACCGTTCCTCCAGGCGCCGAGAGCGGCAGCTTCCTGAGCGGCCCCGGCGACAAGGGAGGGTATGTTCTCTCCGGCCAAGTTGGGCTGACGATTGGCGAAGATACCTATGATCTCGGCGAGGGCGACAGCTTTCAGTTCCCAAGCACGATCCCGCACCAGATCGTCAACCGCTCAGCGGCTGAGGCGAAGCTGGTCTGGATCATCAACATCCGAGACTCCCATCTCTAGCGGCTGAATGAGCTTGGTGTGCATCCGGCCTTGACGTCTGATTCCGAGGGACAATTCAGATCATGATCACACGTTACGAAGTCACCGGCCGCCTCAGCAAAGTGCTGGTCGCCAATGGGTTCGCTTTCCTGTCTGGCTTGACTGCCAAGGACCGCAGTGGCGGCGTCAAGGAACAGACGGCCGATATCCTGTCCCAGATCGACGCCTATCTCGCCATGGCCGGCACGGACAAGACCCGCATCGTCGTCGGCAACATTTGGCTGAAGGATATCGGCGCCTTTTCCGAGATGAACGCGGCATGGGAAGCCTGGGTCGATCCAAAGCAGCCGCCGGCGCGGGCGACGGTCGAGTCGCGCCTGGCAGCCGACGACATTCTCGTCGAGATCCAGGTTCAGGCCCTGGTCTGACCGACTTCGGCCGTACCCAGGGCGCCGTCACAGATGCCCTACACCAATTTAGGAGGCCTGCTGCCATGGCTCACGCATCGTCCTCGCCGAGTGTTCAGCCCGGCGATCCGTCCTGGTGGTTTGCCGAGGCAATGCAAACTGAAGCCGGCCGGCCGGATGCATCGAAGTTGACGGAAACGATGACGGTGGATGTCGCTATCATCGGCGGCGGCTTCACCGGGCTCTGGACCGCGATGGCTCTGAAAGAGAGGGCGCCACATTTGTCCATCGCCTTGATCGAGGCTGGACGATGCGGCTCAGGAGCGAGCGGCAAGAACGGCGGCAAGGTCTCTGGCTATTGGGGCTCGCTTGCCGGCATGGAAGCCAATATTGGCGCAAATGGAGCGCTGGCGGTGGCGCGGGCCGGCGCACGTGCACAGGACGCGATCCGCGCCTTCGCGACGGCGCCCGGCCGCGATGTCTGGTGGCGCGACGGCCCCACCATTCGGGTCTCGGCTTCTCCGGCGCAGGACGCCAAGATCAAGGGCTATGTCGCCACGGCAAAGCGCCTGGGTGTCGCCGACATCGTCCACGAACTGACCCCTGAACAGGTCGCCTCCTACTGTCGCTCACCTGTCTTCCGCGGTGGCGTTTACCTAGCCGAGGGCGCTACCGTTCATCCCGCCCGATTGGCTCGCGAGCTGATGCGCGCGGCCATGGCGGCAGGCGTCTCGGTGTTCGAACACTCGCCGATGCTAAGCTTGGATGCCGGCTCTCCCAACCGGGTGCGGACGCCGTCGGGCGAGATTCTCGCCCGCGAGGTGGTGATGGCCACCAATGTCGAGCTGGCGCATCACCAGGAGGTGAAAGCTCATGTCAGCGTCTTTTCCTCTT
>JBKBRD010000581.1:0-1920 GCA_046292405.1 Allobosea sp.
GATGATGGCGCAGAAGGTCCATGGCGCGCGCTCCTTCACCGCCGCGAGCCCGCAGCATCTCGCGCTGGCGCGGGACGAGCATGCGGCGATGGTGGCAGCCCTCGAGGCCGGCGACAGGGCGCAGCTGGTGCGCCTGTGCCGCGCCCATCTCGCCCCTTCGCGCGACGCCTATATCGCTGCGGTGGAGCGCCGGCTGGGCGGGAGGTGAGGGCGCGACCGTCATTGCGAGCGCACAGCTCCAGCCCTCATCCTGAGGAGCTGCGCAGCAGCGTCTCGAAGGATGTTTCAGTAGGCTTCGTGCGCGCTGGAGCATCCTTCGAGACGGCCCTATCGGGCCTCCTCAGGATGAGGGCTTTGGGATGTGTCGCGTCGTTTGAGCCCGCTCAATCCCGATACACACTCTTCACATGCGCGTTGATGGCGGCGATGTCTGGCAGCAGGCCGCCATTGCGGGCGGCAAGATGCTGCTCGTGCCAGTACCAGTCGTCGAAGCCGACATTCAGACGGCGATAGCCCGCCTCTTCCAGCAGCACGCGCATCTGCTCGCGGCGCGGTTCGACGAAATTATGCTCGATGGTGAACAGCGCGATTTCGTGGCGCTCGAGATCGATGCTGCGGAGAATGTCGAGCTCCGAGCCTTCCGTGTCCAGCGAGACGTAATCGAAGCCGCGCTCGCCCTGGCCATCGGCCATCGCCATTTCGTCGAAGGTGACGGTCTGCACGGTAATCAAGCCGTTTTCGCTGATCGCGCGGCGGCGATCATCGGCATAAGCGTCGGTCTCGGCGTATTCGGCGAGCGTGCCGATCTCCTCCGAGGCGACGAAGCTCAGCCATTGGCCGGATTCGCGATAGACCGCCCTCTCGAGCGCGCAGGCGCCGCGGCTGGCCCGCAGCCTGGCGAAGAGGATCGGGTTCGGCTCGACCAGCACGCCGCTCCAGCCATGGTCGGTCTCGAGCTTCAGCGTATTGCTGTGGAGCACGCCGTCGAAGGCGCCGATCTCGGCGAAGCGCCCGGCCCGGCGACCATTGCACATCGCCAGCACCCAGCGCTCCTGCTCGATCTGCGAATGGGTCGGCGCGTCGAACGCCTCGCGCCAATCCATGCGGGGGGCAGGGCTCATCGGCCGCCCGCCACGCGCAGGATCACGCCGGTGGTGTAGGCCGAGGCCTCCGAGAGCAGGAACAGCACGGATTCGGCGATTTCCTCGGGCGTCGCCGCGCGTTGCAGCGGCACCAGCGGCGCGATGCGCGCGACGCGACCGGGCTCGCCGGTGGAGAGAGCGTGGATATCGGTCTCGGTGATGCCCGGAGCCACAGCGTTCACGCGGATGCCGGCCGGCGCCAACTCCTTGGCGAGACCGACCGTCAACGTGTCGACCGCGCCTTTGGAGGCGGCGTACCAGACATATTCGCCCGGCGAGCCGAGGGTGGCGGCGGCCGAGGAGATGGTGACGAGCGCCTTGTTCGCGGCGGCTGAGTTGGCGGTCAGCGCGCGCGCCGCCTCGCGGGCGACCAGGATCGCGCCGGTGACGTTGATGTCGATGCAGGCGCGGATCACCGCGGCGTCGGCCTGCGCCAGCGGACTCGCCTTGCCGGTGACGCCGGCATTGCTGACGACATGGCTGAGCGGGCCGAGCTGCGCCTGCGCCCGGGCGAAGACGCCGACGATATCGGCCTCGACGGCCATATCGCCCTGCAGAGCCACGGCTCTGGCGCCGGCCGCCTCGCAGGCGGCGACCACGGCGGCGGCCGCCTCCGCGCTATTTTGATAGTTCACCGCGACATCGTAACCGCGTTGCGCCGCCATGATGCAGATGGCGGCGCCGATGCCGCGGCTGCCGCCGGTGACGAGAAGGACGGGGCGGGACATGGCAGGCTCCTGCGCGAAAGGCATGGTACGGCGATCAGTGAATACGAAAA
>JBKBRD010000582.1:0-1918 GCA_046292405.1 Allobosea sp.
AGCGGGGGCCCCTGCACCCGGCGCGGGCGCGCCCGCCGCCCCCCCCCGCCGCAGACGCGAACAGAAACCTTACTTGCCGGCCTGCTTGGCGGCGTTGGCGCGGTCGATCGCCTCGAGAATCAATTGCTTGGCCTTGGCGGCGTCGCCCCAGCCGGTGAGCTTCACCCATTTGCCGGGCTCGAGATCCTTATAGTGCTCGAAAAAGTGCTGGATCTGGTCGAGCGTGATCTTCGGCAGGTCGGTGTAGTTGTGGACGTTCTCGTAGCGCTTGGTCAGCTTGGGCACGGGAACGGCGATGATCTTCTCGTCGCCGCCGGCCTCGTCCTGCATCATCATCACGCCGATCGGACGCACCGCGATATAGGAGCCGGGGATCAGCGGGCGGGTGTTGGCGACCAGCACGTCGCAGGGGTCGCCATCCTCCGACAGCGTGTGCGGGATGAAGCCGTAATTGCCGGGGTAGCGCATCGGCGTGTAGAGAAAGCGGTCGACGAAGAGCGTGCCGGCCTCCTTGTCCATCTCATACTTGATCGGCTCGCCACCGATCGCCACTTCGATCACCACATTGACTTCGTCCGGAGGGTTCTTCCCGATGGAGATGGCGTCGAGGCGCATGAGGTGTCGATCCGTAATGGTTTATGGACAGGAAAGCGGCGTGTCTTATGCGCGGTTCGGGCGGTCTCGCCAAGTCAGACCTTCGCGCAATCTTGACGCGGGCGGTTTGCGCGCCTCCCCTCGCGCTGCTATCGCCTGCGTGATGACCCGACAGACCAGCCGCCAAGCGGGAAGCCCGCCTTGCTGAATCGCCTGAGACCCGACGAGGAGCGCTATGCCCGGCGGATGGCGCGCATCGCGCGTTGGGACCGGCCCATCGCCGGCGGCGCGGACCGGCTGCGCGCCTGGGCCAACATGCTGCTGGTCGACCATGGCGTCTTCCGGCTCGCCTATCTGAACGCGCATCAGGTGACGCCGCGGCTGTGGCGCGCGGCGCAACCGGCCCCCACCCAGATCGCCGCCTTCGCGCGCAAGGGCGTCAAGGCCATCGTCAACCTGCGCGGCGGCCGCGAACACGGCTCCTGGCCGCTGCAGCGCGAGGCCTGCGAACGCCACGGCGTCGCGCTGATCGATTTCGTGCTGCGCTCCCGCGGCGCGCCCGACCGCGACACCATCCTCGGCGCCAAGGCCTTTTTCGCGAGCCTGCCGGAGCCGGCGCTGGTGCATTGCAAATCGGGCGCGGACCGGGCCGGCTTCTTTGCCGCGCTCTATCTTCTTGTCCATGAAAACCGGCCGCTGGACGAGGCGATGGGGCAGCTCTCCCTGCGCTACGGCCATTTCCGCTTCGCCAAGACCGGCATCCTCGACGCCTTCTTCGAAGCCTACCGGCGCGAGGGCGAGGCCGAGGGCGTCGCCTTCCTCGACTGGGTCGAGCGCATCTACGATCCCGATCGGCTGGAGCGGGAGTTCAAGCCAGGGCTGATCTCCTCGCTGATCGCCGACAGGATCATCCGGCGCGAATAGCCTCCTGGCGCGAGTCGGGTGCGTCCTCGCCTCCGAAGCGCGTCCAGGCAAAGCAGACATGCGCGAACATCCGCGCCAGCGAGACGGCGCATAGCCCGAGCAGCAGCATTGGCGAATAGGCGCCGAAGCTCGCGATCAGCCCCGCGGCGGCCAGCATGGCGAGAGCATTGGTCGCGACATGGCTCTGCGGCCGGCGGGCGAGGCTCGCCATCTCGTGCATCGGCAGGACCAGCGCGATCCCGGCGTAGAAAATCGCCATGATCGCGATCACAGGGCCGACATCCTGCCATTCCGTGCCCTCGAGCAGCGGGTCGAGCAGCAACGCCCCGGCGCCCAGAATCGCGAAGAGCAGGCATCCCGAGACCAGCAGCGCCAGCGTGATCAGGCGAACCCGCTTTTG
>JBKBRD010000583.1:0-1916 GCA_046292405.1 Allobosea sp.
CGGCCGCCTTCCTGGCGATCCCGATGTACAAGGCCATGGGCTCCTACGGGCTGCTCAACACGCAGACGGCGCTGATCCTCGCCATGGTCGCGCTCGCCTCGCCCTATGCGATCTGGGTGCTGAAGCAGGCCTCCGACAAATTGCCCAAGGAACTCGACGAGGCCGCCGTGATGGATGGCGCCACCTCGCTGCAGCTGTTCCGGCTGGTCTATCTGCCGCTGATGAAGCCCTCCATGGTCGTCATCGGCATCTATGCGCTGCTGCTGGCCTGGAACGAATATCTCTACGCCTTCCTGCTGCTCTCCAGCGAAAAGGCGGTGCCGCTCGCCGTCGGCCTCGGCCTGTTCCTCTCGGCCGACGACGCGCCGTGGAACCTGCTGATGGCGGCGGGGCTGCTCTACGCCATTCCGCCGGCGGTGATCTATTACGGCTTCCGCAAGAATATGGTCGGCGGACTCACCTCCGGCGCCGTCAAGAGCTGAGGCGCGCGCCGCGCGCCTCAGGGTTGCATCTCGACGCTCGCAAAGGGCGGCTCGCGGGGTTATCTCGAGGATGCGCCGCTCGCCGCCAAAGGACCAGCCATGACTGCCTCCAAGCTCGATCAACTCCGTGACATGACCGTCGTGGTCGCCGACACCGGCGATCTCGAGGCGGTCCGCCGTCTCAAGCCGGTCGATTGCACCACCAACCCCACCTTGATCCTCAAGGCGGTGGAGACGCCGGCCTACGCGCATCTGGTCGATGAGGCCATCGCCTGGGGCAAGGCCGAGGGCGGCGCGGGCGAGGCGTCCGTCCATGCCGTCTGCGATCGGCTGGCGGTGACCTTCGGCGCGGAACTGGCGGGCATCGTTCCCGGTCGCGTCTCGACCGAGGTCGACGCCGATCTCTCCTTCGACGAGGAGGCGACGGTCGCCAAGGCGCGCGCCATCATCGCGGCCTATGAGCAGCGCGGCATCGGCAGGGATCGCATCCTGATCAAGATCGCCTCGACCTGGGAGGGCATCCAGGCGGCGCGGCGACTGCAGGACGAGGGCGTCGACTGCAACCTGACCCTGTTGTTCGCCCTGCCGCAGGCGGTCGCCTGCGCCGACGCCAACGCCTTCCTGATCTCGCCCTTCGTCGGCCGGATTCTCGACTGGCATGTCAAGGCGGGCGGCGGGCCCTACACGGCCGAGACCGATCCCGGCGTCGTGTCGGTGCGCAGCATCTATGCCTATTACAAGGCTTTCGGCATCAAGACCGTCGTGATGGGCGCATCCTTCCGCAATATCGGCGAAATCGAAGCCCTGGCCGGCTGCGACCGGCTGACCATCGGTCCCGGCCTGCTCGACGAACTGGCCGCCGCTACGGGCGACCTGCCGCGCAAGCTCTCCCCGGCGGCCTCGCCTACGGTTGCGGGCGAATGGAGCTCGCGCATCGTACTGGACGAGAAAGCCTTCCGCTTCGCCATGAACGAGGATGCGATGGCGACGGAGAAACTGGCGGAAGGCATCCGTGGTTTCGTCAAGGATCTGCGCAGCCTGCGCAAGCTGGTCGCCGCCAAGCTGAGCTGATCGCGACGGGCGGGGGCCGATAAAGGCTCGTCGACCAGGCCATGACCGCACTCGTCCTCTCCGCGGCCTCATCCTGACGAGCCGCGGAACCCGGCGTCTCGAAAGAGATCCAGTCTGCGCGGGCCCGCCGGCGCTAACAGGCGTCCGGCGGCGTAACTGCGTCGATGACCTCGCTCAGGGGGTCTTGACCGTGGCCTGCTGCACCGGCGCCAAGCTTGCGTTCTCGACGCTGAAATAGCTGCGCCCGCCCGCCGCAGCCGCCTTGAGCTGCTGCTGCCAGCTCTTGCCGCCGGACTTGCCGCCGAGCGAGGCGAAGTCGCTGCGGCGCAGCGCGTCGCTGTCACGGCCCTGATAGACCAGCAC
>JBKBRD010000584.1:0-1891 GCA_046292405.1 Allobosea sp.
ACCTGTAGTCGCCGTTGATCTCGACATAGGCCTTGGTGAGGTCGCAGGTCCAGACGGTGGATTTGCCGCGGCCGAGCCCGAGATCGGCAGTGATGACGATGTGCTCGCCCTTCATGTAGTCGGAGACGGCCTGCTCGTCATAGGAGGGGGCGCGCGCGCCCTGCTTCGCCACGGTGATCTCGCCGAAGGCGATGTCGAGCCTGTCGCGCTCGGCCGGTTCGCCGGCCTTGCCGACCGCCATGACGATGCGGCCCCAATTGGCGTCTTCGCCGGCGATGGCGGTCTTGACCAGCGGCGAATTGGCGATCGACAGCGCGACGCGCTTGGCCGAGCGCGCGGACACCGCCCCCGCGACCCGCACCTCGACGAATTTGCGGGCGCCCTCGCCATCCTTGCAGACGAGATGGGACAGTTCGAGCAGCAGGCTGTTCAGCGCGCGCTTGAAGCCCGACAGCCTGGCGTCGCCGATTTCGGTGATGGCGGGCACGCCGCGCTCGGCCGCCTTGCCGGAGGCGAACAGCATCAGCGTGTCGGAGGTCGAGGTGTCGCTGTCGACGGTGACGGCGTTGAACGACCCCTTCACGCCTTTCGATAGCAGGGCCTGCAGCACGGGCGCGGCGATCGGCGCATCGGTGAAGACGAAGGAGAGCATCGTCGCCATGTCCGGCGCGATCATGCCGGCCCCCTTGGCGATGCCGGCGAGCACGACCTCATGCCCGTCGATCTTGGCCTTGCGCGACAAGGCCTTGGGGAAGGTGTCGGTGGTCATGATCGCCTTGGCGGCGTCGATCCACGGCCCCTCGGCGGCGCGGCTGGCGCAATCCTCGAGCACGCCCTTGAACTTGGTGGCGTCGAGCGGCTCGCCGATCACGCCGGTCGAGGCGATGAAGACTTCCTGCGGCGCGCAGCCGGCGGCCTTGGCGGCGATCTCGGCGGTGAGCTTCACCGAATCGCGGCCCTTCTGGCCGGTGAAGGCGTTGGCGTTGCCGGAATTGACGACCACGGCCCGGGCGGAACCCTGAGCCAGGTTCTCGCGGCACCAGTCGACCGGCGCCGAGGGGCATTTCGAGCGGGTGAACACGCCCGCCGCCTGCGTGCCCTGGTCGAGCAGCATCAGCACGACATCGGTGCGGCCCTTGTAGCGGATGCCGGCTTCGGCGGTGGCGAAGCGCACGCCCGGCACGGGCGGAACCTTGGGCTGGCGCTTGGGCGCGAGCGGGGAAACGGGAACATCCTTGCCAGCCATGTCAGCCTCTCCTGTCGGGGAGGGTGGTGTGCCGCAGGCAGGTGACGAAGACAAGAAGCGGTGCGAGCGCCTCGCATCTTCTGTCACGCAAGCGGGGCATTGTAAGACGGCACAGGGCAAACTATTGCTAAATGCTATGAGATTGTGCTATGCGCAAGGTGACTTATAGCCGAAGTGCAACCCGCACGCTCCGGAAGTTGCCTGAAACCGTGGCGGACCGTCTGCGCGCCAAGATTCAGCAATTTGCGGAGCGACCGGCGGAACTGGCCAATAACGTGAAGGCGTTGAAGGGCGAGCCGGGGTATCTGCGATTGCGGGTCGGCGACTGGCGAGTGATATTTTCTGAAAATGCGGTCGTCGTGTCGGTCGTCAAGATCGCACCGCGCGGGTCGGCCTATGAGTAATCGGAGGCGCCTATGACTGCCCAGTTCATCATGACCGCGACGGGCGAGCGGTTGGTCGTGTTGCCCGAAGCCGAATATGCCGCCCTTCTCGCAATTGCGGAGGACGCGGAAGACGGAGAAATCATCCGCGAGTTCAAACGCAAGCTCGCAGCCGGAGAGGAAGAACTCGTGCCCTCCGCCGTGGTCGACCGCATCCTGAACGGCGAGAACCTCGTCCGCGTCTGGCGCGAGCATCGCGGCC
>JBKBRD010000585.1:0-1890 GCA_046292405.1 Allobosea sp.
TGCTCTCATCGTCAGCAATGCGTTGGCTGGGACCGTTCGCCGGGACATGTTGGTCTTCCCGGCCGGGCAAATCCGAGCGCCAATTCAGGCCGTTACGCCAGTGCCGGCTCGGCCGCCCGATGCCTCGCCCTGCCCTGTCATGGCCTGCCGAACGATCGCAAACATCCTCGGCCTGTCGTTGATATCGATCAATCGGCTGCGGAGAACAAGCCTGACCAGAACGTTGCCGGACCACGCGCATCGCCAGCAGGCGGGCGATCGCGATCGGGTCTGCGCTGCCCGCCAGCCCCGATTGACGGATTGGCATCGCTCATTTCGAAGGAACCCATCGAGCCTTCCCTGCGGCCTTCGACGGCGGTTCAGCCAGCTGCGGGG
Organism: Allobosea sp.; assembly: GCA_046292405.1. GTDB lineage: Bacteria > Pseudomonadota > Alphaproteobacteria > Rhizobiales > Beijerinckiaceae > Allobosea. Next base: position 376 of record JBKBRD010000585.1, read on the forward strand.
CGCAGCGAGACCGGAATTGATTTGGCGGCCGGCACCTTGGCGCGCGACGCGTAATGCCAGATCGGGATCAGTGGGTTGCATTCGGGATAATAGGCGCCGCAGCAACCTGGGGGAATGTCGTAGACCGTGACGCGCAGCCCCTTGACGACGCGCTGAGCGCCATCGCCGGCCTCGCTGACGACATCGACTTTCGCGCCATCGGCGAAGCCGAGCCGGCGCATATCTGCGGCATTCATGAACAGCACCGATCTGCTGTTGCGCACGCCGCGAAAGCGATCGTCATAGCCGTAGATCGAGGTGTTGAACTGGTCGTTGGAGCGCAGGGTGATCAACTGCAGGATAGCGGCTCCGTCAGCGGGAAAGGCCATGTCGGGATTTTCGTCGAGCCCCTCCGGCACGATGAAATTCGCCTTGCCGGTCTTCGTATTCCAGACGCGGTGGCGCGCCGCGACCGGGCGATGGAAGCCGCCGGGCTGATCCATCCGCGCGTTGAAGTTGCTGAAGATCTCGGGATAGGTCGCCTCGATGGCGTCCCTGATCAGCCCATAATCCCCTGTCCATCGATCCCACGGAACGTTCGGATTGGCCGGCAGCGTCGCCTGCGCCAGCCCGGCGACGATGGCGGTCTCCGACAACAGATGAGGGCTTGCCGGCGTCGAGGTTCCGCGCGAGGCGTGAATATGCGCCGTCGAGGATTCAGTCGTGACGACCTGCGGTCCACTTACCTGCATGTCCAATTCGATCCGCCCGAGGCAGGGCAGCACATAGGCGATTTCGCCATGGATCAGGTGGCTGCGATTGAGCTTGGTCGAGACCTGAACGCTGAGCCTCAGCCTGCGCCAGGCTGCCTCCATCGCGACAGTCTCGGGTATCGCCCGAATGAAGTTGCCGCCGAGACCGAGAAAGGCCTTCACCTCGCCTTTGAGGATGCCCTCGCAGGCCTCGACCGTATTGAGGCCCTTACGGCGCGGGGGCTCGAAGCCGTAGAGGTCCCTGAGCCGGTCGAGCGGCGCGAGCTCGGGCTTTTCGGTGATGCCGACGGTGCGCTGGCCCTGCACGTTGGAGTGGCCGCGGACCGGGCAAATGCCGGCGCCTGGCCGGCCCATATGGCCGCGCATCAGCAGCAGGTTGGCCAGCATCTGAACGTTTTCGACGCCGGTGCGGTGCTGGGTCAGACCCATCCCGAAGACGCCGATCGCCGCCTTTGCGCGTGCGTAGACGAAAGCCGCCTCTTCCAGCGCCGAGCGGGTCAAGCCGGATTGACGCTCGAGCGTCGGCCAGTCTTGAGCTCGGATGGCTGCCTCGAACTGTGCGAAGCCATGGCCATGTTCGGCGATGAAATCGACGTCGAGCACGCGCGGCGCGCCCGCTGCCTGCGCAGCGTCGTCGAGCGCAAGCACCGCCTTGGCCAGCCCGTAGATTGCGGCGATGTCGCCGCCTGCCTTGACCTGGTGGTATTGCGACGAGATCCGGGTCTCGGCGCGGGTCAGCATCTCCACCGGCGATTGCGGGTTG
>JBKBRD010000586.1:0-1868 GCA_046292405.1 Allobosea sp.
ACTGGTCTGGAACTGGGCGTCGAGCAGGCGATAGCCGCCGCGCCGCAGCCTCGCGACGAGATGGACGAGCGCTACCTTCGAGGCGTCGGTTTCGCGGTGGAACATGCTTTCGCCGAAAAACGCCCCGCCGAGCGAAAGACCGTAGAGCCCGCCGACGAGGCGGTGGTCGCGCCAGCACTCCACCGTATGGACATGGCCGAGCGCGAACAGCTCGCGAAAAATCTGGCGGATGCGGCCGTTGATCCAGGTCTCCGGCCGGCCGGGCTTCGGTTCGGCGCAGGCCGCGATGACATGGTCGAATTCGCGGTCGATGCGGATCTCGAAGCGGTCCGAGCGGACCGTGCGCGCCAGCCGGGAGGGCAGATGGAAGCGATCGAGCGGGATCACGCCGCGAATATCCGGCTCGACCCAGAACAGGCTGGGATCATCGGCGCTTTCGGCCATCGGGAAGATCCCGGCCGCATAGGCGCGCAGCATGATCTCGCTGGTGATGGCGGGCGTGCGGATGGGGATGGAGCGTGCCTTCATGCGGGGATGGGACCGCGAGACGGCGCCGCTGTCAAACGCCGCCATCGGCCTCGTAACGGTCGGCGATTCAGCCCGTCAGGACGAGGGTGCGCGCCCCACGCGATCGCTCAGACCTTGGCCGCCTCGTCCATGCCGCCGGCGGCCAGGAATTTTTCCAGCCAGTGTATGTTGTAGTCGCCGTTCAAGATGTCGGGATTGCGCACCAGCGTCCGGAACAGCGGCAGGGTGGTGTCGACGCCGTCGACCACGAACTCGTCGAGCGAACGGCGCAGGCGCATCAGGCATTCGGCCCGGTTACGGCCATGCACGATCAGCTTGCCGACGAGCGAATCGTAATGCGGCGGGATGACATAGCCCTGATAAACCGCCGAATCGACGCGCACGCCCAATCCCCCGGGCGTATGGAAGGAGGCGATCCTGCCGGGCGAAGGCCGGAAGGTGGCGTGATGCTCGGCATTGACCCGGCACTCGATGGCGTGGCCCTCGATCACCACATCCTCCTGCCGGATCGAAAGCGGCGCGCCGGCGGCGATGCGGATCTGCTCGTTGACGAGGTCGATGCCGGTGATCATCTCGGTGACGGGATGTTCGACCTGGATGCGCGTGTTCATCTCGATGAAATAGAACGCGCCGTCTTCGTAGAGGAATTCGATGGTGCCGGCGCCGAGATAGCCGAGCTTGGCCATGGCCTCGGCGCAGACCTTGCCGATCGCGTCGCGCTCGCCGGCGTTGAGCGCGGGCGAGGGGCCTTCCTCCCAGACCTTCTGGTGGCGACGCTGCAGCGAGCAATCGCGCTCGCCGAGATGGATCGCGTGGCCCTGGCCGTCGCCCAGCACCTGGATTTCGATATGGCGGGGCTTTTCGAGATATTTCTCGATGTAGACGGCGTCGTCGCCGAAATTCGCCTTGGCTTCGGTGCGGGCGGTCGAGAGCGCGACGGAGAGATCCGCCTCGTCGCGCACCACCTTCATGCCCTTGCCGCCGCCGCCCGACGCCGCCTTGATGATCACCGGGAAGCCGATCTCATGGCAGATCCGCTTGGCTTCCTCGTCATCGGTGATGCCGCCTTCGGAACCCGGCACGCAGGGGATGCCGAGGCGCTTGGCGGTGCGCTTGGCCTCGATCTTGTCGCCCATGCTGCGGATATGCTCCGCCTTGGGCCCGATGAAGGTGATGTTGTGCTGGTCGAGAATCTCGGCGAAGCGGGCGTTCTCGGAGAGAAAGCCATAGCCTGGATGCACGGCGTCGGCGCCGGTGATCTCGCAGGCCGCGATCAGCGCGGGGATATTGAGATAACTCTCGCGCGCCGATGGCGGCCCGATGCAGACGCTTTCGTCGGC
>JBKBRD010000587.1:0-1851 GCA_046292405.1 Allobosea sp.
AGCGAGGTCAGCGTGGTGCCCGCGGCTTCCTTCACCGCGATCGACGCCTCGCCATTGCTCAGGCAGTTGAAGAGGCTGTCGGCGGCGATCGAACCCGGCGCGCCAGGCGTAATGCCGGGAATCGGAACCGAGCAGTCATTATAGGGCCGCGTCGTCGTGTTCGGGATCTTGATCTCGGTCGTGTAGATCGAATAACGCGGCGTGATCGACAGCTCTTCCGTGATCGGGAAGGTCAGGCGCACCTGGCCGCCGGTGACGCGGCTCTCGAAACGGCCGGTGTTGTAGTTGTCGCTGAACTTCGAGAACAGGTCGAAGCCTGCCGCGATGCGGCGACCGAGGAAATAGGGCTCGGTGAAGGAGAAATCGACGCCCTGGCTCTTCTGGCCGAGCGTGCCGGCGATGCGGACGAACTGACCACGACCCAGGAAGTTGGATTCTGACAGCGAGACCTCGCCGATGACGCCGTCCGAGGTCGAGTAACCGCCGGCGATCGAGAAGGCGCCGGTCGCCTTGTCCTCGACATCGATATTGACGACGACGCGGTCGGGCGTCGTGCCGGGCTCGTTGGTGATCCGGACCTTGTTGAAGAAGCCGAGATTGTTCAGGCGGCGCTCGGCCCGGTCGATGAGCACCTTGTTATAGGCGTCGCCCTCGCCGAGATCGAGCTCGCGGCGCACGACATAGTCGCGCGTGCGGGTGTTGCCGCGCACATTGATGCGCTCGACATAGACGCGCGGGCCTTCGTCGATGACGTAGGTGATGCCGATCAGCCGGCCATTGGCGTCGCGATCGCCGCGCGGACGGACCTGGGCGAAAGCGTAGCCGCGGCGCGAGACTTCCGTCGTCAGCGCCAGCAGCGAGCGCTCCACCGCCTCGGCGTTGTAGGTGTCGCCGGCCGAGGTCGCGAGCATGCGCTGCAGCGAGGCGGGATCGATATCGCGCAGCTTCGAGTCCACCGCGACATTGCCGACGCGGTATTGCGGCCCCTCGCTCACGCCGATGTCGATGATCCAGCCGCCGGCCGTCTCGTCGAAGCGCGCATTGGTCGAGGTGACCTGGAAGTCGGCATAGCCGTTCTTCAGATAGTAGCGACGGACCAGCTCGAGGTCGGAGCTGATGCGGTCGGCGTCATAGACGTCGGAGGTCTTGAGGAAGCTGAGGAAATTCGATTCCGTCGAGCTCATCAGATTGCGCAGGCGGCTGCCCGAAAACGCATTGTTGCCCGAGAAATTGATCGCCTTGATGCCGGTCTTTCCGGATTCGACGATGGTGAAGACCACGTCGGAGCGGCCATTCGGCAGGGGCGCAATGCGGCCGGAGACCGAGGACAGGCCGTAGCCGGCGCGGCGATAAGCCTCGCGCAGGCGCTCGACGTCCGCGTTGATCAGCTGCTGGCTGAGCGGGCCGCGCGACTTCGACTCGACCATCTGGGACAGCACCTCGCCCTTGAGGCGGCGATTGCCCTCGAAGGCGACGCGGTTGATCGTGTCGTTCTCGCGAACCGCGATGACGGTCTGCGATCCGCGCCTGCTGACCTGCACGCTGGAAAACAGGCCGGTCGCCAGCAGATTCTGACGGATGTCCTGGGGCGCGCCCTGGGCGTAGCCCCGAATCGTCTCCGCATCGACGCTACGGTTGCCTTGGACAATGACGGCCTGCGCAAACGCCACGCCGCCGCTGACGGCCACGATGATGGCCGAAAGTCCGACTGATCGAGAGAGCCGCATTCTGAAAGACCGGCTCTTTTGGGTCGACGTCATCAGGTCGCCTATTCCATTTTCTCAGGTCGCCACCCCGGATGGGGACAGCCACTGAGGAGCGGCCGCACGGCGACATTGCAGTTCAATCGCT
>JBKBRD010000588.1:0-1828 GCA_046292405.1 Allobosea sp.
TCATCGGACGCGGTCTTCCCCCCGTTAGGCCCGGTTCTGCACTGTCAACCCGGTCGGGAGCCAGCGGTTCACCGTGGCTCTTGGCCTTCTGCTGCAACGCGCACTATACGGTGGAATTCACCGGGGGGAACCGCCGGGGGCAAGATGCGCTGATCCCCTCCAGCCATTGCCGCCATTTCCGCGAGGCCAAGCCGACCGACCATGCGTGTTCTGGGCATAGAGACGACCTGTGACGAGACCGCGGCAGCGGTCGTCGAACTCGCCCCTTCCGGCGAGGTCAAGATTCTGTCGAACGAGGTGCTGAGCCAGATCGCGGCGCATGCCGCCTATGGCGGCGTGGTGCCCGAGATCGCGGCGCGGGCGCATGTCGATGCGATCGACCGCATCGTCGCCCGCGCGCTGGAGGGAGCCGGGGTCAAGGCGACCGAACTGGACGGCATCGCGGCGGCGGCCGGGCCGGGGCTGGTGGGCGGCGTCATGGTCGGCCTGACCACCGCCAAGGCGATCGCGCTCGTCACCGGAAAACCCTTTGTCGCGGTCAACCATCTCGAAGCGCATGCGCTGACGGCGCGGCTCACCGACAACCTCGCCTTCCCCTATCTGCTGCTGCTGGTCTCTGGCGGGCACACCCAGCTGCTCGCCGTGCGCGGCGTCGGCGACTATCTCAAGCTCGGCGGCACGATCGACGACGCGGTCGGCGAAGCCTTCGACAAGATCGCCAAAATGCTCGGCCTGCCCTATCCCGGCGGCCCGTCAGTGGAGCGCGAGGCGGAAAAGGGCGATCCCGAACGCTTCGACTTCCCGCGGCCGATGAGCGGCCGGCCGACGCCCGATTTCTCGCTGTCGGGGCTGAAGACGGCGGTGCGGCTGGTCGCGGAGCGGATCGCGCCGCTCTCCGACCGCGACGTCGCCGATCTCTGCGCCTCCTTCCAGGCCGCCGTCGTCGATGTGCTGGTCGACCGCACCCGCGCCGGATTGCGCGTCTGCCGCTCCTTCGGCGTGACGCCGACGGCGCTGGTCGTGGCCGGCGGCGTCTCCGCCAACCAGGCCGTTCGGCGCGGCCTGGCCCGGCTCGCCACCGAGGCCGGCCTGCCCATGGTTGCGCCGCCTTTGGCCTTGTGCGGGGATAATGGCGCGATGATCGCCTGGGCGGGGCTGGAGCGGCTGCGGCTCGGACTCGTCGACGATATGAGCGCCCTCGCGCGGCCGCGCTGGCCGCTGGACGAGCTCGGGCCGCGCCCATGAGCGGGGCGACGGTGTTTGCGACCATCGGCGTCGTCGGGGCCGGCGCCTATGGCGCCGCGCTGGCGCTCGCGGCGGCGCGGGCCGGGCGACGGGTCGTGCTCTGGGCGCGCGACGAACGGACGGTCGAAGCCATCGAGCAGACGCGGCAGGCGCCGCGCCTGCCCGGGGCGCTGCTGCCCGACGGCATCAGGGCGACGGCCTCCCTGACGGATCTCGGCGAAGCGCGGGCGCTGGTGCTGGCGGCGCCGACCCAGGCGCTGCGCCAGCTCTGCGAGGCGCTGGCGCTCGCGCTGCCGCCCGGGCGCCCGGTGATTTCCGCGGCCAAGGGCATCGAGCAGGCGAGCGGGCTGTTCACCACCGATGTCATCGCCGACGCCTGGCCGGGCGCCGTGCCCGCCATCCTGTCCGGTCCGAGCTTCGCCACGGATATCGGGCTCGGCCTGCCGACGGCGGTGACGCTGGCGGCGCAGGACCCGTTCCTGGCGCGGGCGCTGGCGCAGGCGCTGAGCTCGGCGGCGTTTCGGATCTATCACAGCGGCGATGCGCGCGGCGTCGAGATCGGCGGCGCGGCCAAGAACGTGCT
>JBKBRD010000589.1:0-1820 GCA_046292405.1 Allobosea sp.
GCTTTTGAGGGCAAGCCACTCGCTCCAGCAGGCTGCGCTGCCATCGTTGATCCAGAAAGCATCGAGGCCCGTGCGGCCGGCGAGCCTGCGGGCAATATCGACGCCGCGCCAGCGCTCCGCATGGCCGATGGGGGCGCCGAGACGCTCGACATTGTTTTCCATGTGGCTGGGGCTGGCGACACCTATGCCGGTGAGGCGGCTGGCCTGGATGTCGCTCATGCCAGCGCGGAGCGTGGCGATCTCGGCGCTGACTTCTTCAAAGATCGTGTCGACATCGGGATAGTCGTAGCTGCGGCGGATGCTGGCCAGGGTCTTGCCCGACATGGCCAGCAGCAGCACCTCGAAATGGCGCCAGCCGATTTCGACGCCTATGACATAGGCGCCGTCGGGATTGAGAAACAGCGGCGTGGCCGGCTGACCGCGGCGGCCGCGCAGCACCTCGCCGCGCATGACCAGTTCGCGCGCCTCCAGGTCGGCGACGATGCGCGAGGTGGTCTGAGGCCCCAGGCCCGACAGGCGGGCCAGCTCGGCGTTGGAGGCGCCGGCATTCATGGCGATCAGCGTCAGCACGGCGCGCTCATTGGCGATGCGGACACCGGACTGTGCGAATCCGCGCGCCAGCGGCTCATGAACATTGGCGGGAGAAAAGTTCTGCATGGCGGCAGACTTAATAGGCAGACTGCTTGGCGAGCAAGCGGCAAGTCTGTGGCCCCATTGTGCAAATTGCGACGATCCGGAACGGATTATTTACCCTGTTGGGGAACAATCGCCAGAACACCGGGGAAGCCGCGGCGGCGGCAGACAACCGGCATAGTGATTTATCCCAACGCAAGGACTGGGCCGCATGGCGATGCACACTCGAAGCGACGGCGAGCCATTTGGTCGGCTATTGCTGATCGACGGCGACGATGCTGGCGCGCCGCTGGTGGCAGAAACGCTTACCCAAAGCCTGGGCGGCAGCCTGCGCATCACCGTCGCGGCGGGCGGACGGCACGCGGCCGAACTGCTGCGCGATACGGGCTTTGACATCGTCCTGGCGGATCTGTCGAGCCTGCATGACCTCAGCGAACGCAGCGATGACGCCGTGGGGCGCCTCGTGCGGCTGGCCGATGGCGCGCTGGTCGTGGCGCTGTCCGATGGCGCCTCGGTATCGGCTGCGGTGGGCGCCATGCGCGCCGGAGCGCATGATTATGTGGTCAAGCCGGTCAGCGGCCCCGCCATGGCGGCCCGCATCGGCGAGCTGGCGCAGCGCCACGGCAAGGCAAGGGCGCTGAGCATCGAGCCGCGCAATGCGGGCCGTGCCGATTTTGCGGGTTTCATCGGCGCCTCGAGCGCCATGCAGTTCGTCTATGAGCAGATCGGCCGCATCGCCACCTCGTCGGCGCCGGTCTTCATCACCGGGGAAAGCGGCACCGGCAAGGATGTCTGTGCGGAGGCCCTGCATGCCGAGGGGCCGCGCTTCGGCAAGCGCCTCGTGGCGATCAACTGCGCGGCGATTCCGCGCGACCTGATGGAAAGCGAACTATTCGGCGTGGCGCGCGGCGCCTTCACCGGCGCGCATGAGGACCGCAAGGGCGCGGCCGAGCTCGCTGATGGCGGCACGCTGTTCCTCGACGAAATCGGCGAGATGGACCTCTCCCTGCAGTCCAAGCTGTTGCGGTTCCTGCAGACCGGCACGCTGAGCCGTGTCGGCGAATCAGGCGTGCGGCATGTCGATGTGCGCGTGATCTGCGCCACCAACCGCAATCCGATGCAGCTCATCACCGAGAAGAGGTTCCGCGAGGATCTGTTCTATCGGCTGCATGTGCTGCCGATCCACC
>JBKBRD010000590.1:0-1767 GCA_046292405.1 Allobosea sp.
GCAGCCGCCGGCCGGTGACTGCCGGCAAGCGACTGGTCGAGCCGCGCCAGCGCATCGCGCCGGCTCGGCAGCCGCAGCCTGGAGACGCGCCAGACGCTGTAGGCCAAGGCCGCGACGAAGAGCCCGACGCCGAGCGCACGGCCCTGCCAGGGCAAGCTCGTCCAGAGCCCCAGCCAGGAAACCGCGAGGAAGGTCAGAAACACGCCGATCGGCAGCCAGAGCAGCGGCCAAAGCCGCTCCCAGCCAAGCGCCAGGCGAGACGCCGTGGTCATGCGACCGAGCCGCTGCCGCACAGCCTCAATCGGATCAGGCGCCCTGCGGCGTTCAGCCTCTTTCATGCGTCGCTCCGAGCCGCCCCCGCGCCTGTGAGAGGGACCTGGGCGTGACGTCGTCGAGACGCCGTGTCCGGCGCTTCGGCGCCACGCTCCAGACCCCACCAATTCTGAACAGGCTAGCCTGAGAATATGGCAAGGCCAATGCCAGGCTGGCCGTTAGATCGGCGCATCAGCGCATCGTGAACGGATCAGTCCAACCAGGGCGGCGCGCGATCCGCGCCGAGCAGATCCTCATAGGTCTGGCGCGGCCGCGTCACGGCGTATTCGGCCCCTTTCACCAGCACTTCGGCGACGAGAAGCCGCTGATTATAGGTCGAGGACATGCTCGCCCCATAGGCGCCGGCGGTCATGAAGGCGATCAGATCGCCCGGCTTCAGGGCCACCAATTCGCGGCCGGAGGTAAAGGTGTCGCCCGATTCGCAGATCGGCCCGACCACGTCATAGGCGATTCTGCGCGCATCGGCCGCAGGCTCGCTCACCGGCCAGATCTCGTGATAGGCCTCGTACATCGCCGGCCGCACGAGATCGTTCATGGCGGCGTCGACCACGACGAACTGCTTTGTCGGCCGCGGGTTGAGATGCAGCACCCGCGTCATCAGGATTCCGGCATTGCCGACGATCAGGCGGCCCGGCTCGAAACCCAGCTCGACGTCGAGACCCGCCGTCACCCGCGCCACCATCGCGGCATAGGCCTCGATCAGCCCCGGCCCGTGATCGAAATCGGCGGGGATGTCGTAGGGAATGCCGAGCCCGCCGCCGAGGTCCAACCGCTCGACCCGGTGGCCTTCGCCGCGCAGAGCCGACACCAGCTGCGCCATCTTGGCGTAAGCCGCCTCAAACGAGTCGGTCTCCTGGATCTGGCTGCCGATATGCAGGGCGAGCCCCATCATCCGCACGCCCGGCAGGTTCGCAGCGCGCGCATAAAGCCGGTGCACCTCGTCGAAACTGACGCCGAACTTGTTCTCGGCCGAGCCGGTGGTGATCTTGGCGTGCCCGCCGGCGCCGATGTCGGGATTGACCCTGAACACCGCTTCCTGACGCTTGCCGAGCCCAGCCGCCACCCGCGACAGCAGGTCGAGTTCGCCCTCGGTCTCGATATTGACCTGGTAGATCCCGGCCTCGACCGCGAAGCGCAGCTCGCTCTCGCTCTTGCCGACGCCGGAGAACACGATCTTCTCCGGCGGGAAGCCGGCGGCCAGGGCCTTGCGCACCTCGCCTTCCGACACCGTGTCGGCGCCGGCCCCGAGCGCGGCCAACGTCTTCAGCACGCCGAGATTGCCGTTCGCCTTCATCGCATAGAAGACATGCGCCTTGCCGGCTGCGGCCGTCCCCGCCATCGCCGCCGCGAACAGCCGGTAATGCCGCTCGATCGTCGCCGAGGAATAGACGTAGACGGGCGTGCCCACCTCGGCCGCGATGCGGCGAAGATCGA
>JBKBRD010000591.1:0-1766 GCA_046292405.1 Allobosea sp.
CTTTGGGTTCGAAGGCCGCAGGATTGCGCCTGCCAACCTCGAAAACTCAGCCCTGATCCCACCAACTCAGCATCATCTAACTCACTCAGCCCTCATCCTGAGGAGCCGCTTCAGCGGCGTCTCGAAGGATGCTCCAGCGCACTCCGGAGCCTCCTGGATCATCCTTCGAGACGGCCCTTGCGGGCCGCCTCAGGATGAGGGCTTGTGTCTTAATCAGATATTGCACACATCGCATTCACCCGCTAGCATCAAAATGAATTCAAAAAAGCGGCCCCGCCGCTAGCAAGGGAGCGAGACATGAGCGCGCAAGGCCGGCATTTCCTGCATATTCCGGGCCCGAGCCCGATCCCGGATCGCATTCTGCGCGCCATCGCGATGCCGATCATCGACCACCGCAGCGCGGAGTTCGCGCGGCTGGGCAAGGAGGTGCTGGAGGGCTGCAAGACCATCTTCAAGACCAGCCAGCCGGTGGTGATCTACCCATCCTCCGGCACCGGCGCCTGGGAGGCGGCGATCGTCAACACGCTCTCGCCCGGCGACACCGTGTTGATGGCGGAGACCGGCCATTTCGCCACGCTGTGGAAGCAGATCGCCGATCGCTTCGGCGTCAAGGTCGATTTCATCCCGGGCGACTGGCGTCGCGGCGCCGATCCGGCCGCCATCGGCGCCAGGCTGGCCGAGGACAAGGCGCGCTCGATCAAGGCGGTGATGGTCGTCCACAACGAAACCTCCACCGGCTCGACCAGCCGCATCGCCGAGATCCGCAAGGCCATCGACGCGGCCGGCCATCCGGCGCTGTTCATGGTCGACACCATTTCCTCGCTCGCCTCGGTCGATTATCGCCATGACGAATGGGGGGTGGATGTCACGGTCTCGGGCTCGCAAAAGGGGCTGATGCTGCCGCCGGGGCTGAGCTTCAACGCCATCTCCGAGAAGGCGATTGCGGCCTCCAGGAGCAATGCGCTGCCGCGGTCCTATTGGGATTGGGCGGAGATGGTGAAGATCAACGCCAACGGCTTCTTCCCCTACACGCCCGCGACCAATCTGCTCTACGGGCTGAAGGAAGCCATCGCGATGCTGCATGAGGAGGGGCTGGACCAGGTCTTCGCCCGGCATCGGAGGCTGGCCGCAGCCTGCCGCGCCGCCGTCAGGGCCTGGGGCCTCGAAGTGCTCTGCGAGAACGAGGCGGAACACTCGCCGGTGTTGACCGCGGTGCTGATGCCGCCCAGCCATGACGCGGATCGCTACCGCAAGATCGCGCTCGAAAAATACAACATCTCGCTGGGCTCCGGCCTCGGCAAGGTGGCCGGCAAGGTCTTCCGCATCGGCCATCTCGGCGAGTGCAACGATCTGATGCTGTTGGGCGCGTTGTCGGGCGTCGAGATGGGGCTGGCTGCGGCTGGCGTGCCGCATCGCAGCGGCGGCGTCGCGGCGGCGATGAAGCTGTTCGAGGCCGCCGATGCTGGCAATGCCCCGGTCGCCGCTGTAGCCTGAGCCCATGTCGGAACCTGTCCTGCTCGCCTTCGCCGAGGGTGTCGCCACCGTCACGTTGAACCGCCCGGCGGTGCTCAACGCCTTCGACGCCGCCATGGCCCGCGCCTTTCTGGAGCGGGTCGAGGCGATGGCGGAGCGCGACGATATCCGCGCCATCCTGATCAAGGGCGAGGGCAGGGGCTTTTGCGCCGGCGGCGACGTTTCGCAGTTCACCTCCGGCGGCGATGCCAAGGCTGCGGTCGAGGCGATCATCCAGCCCTTGCATGCGGGCC
>JBKBRD010000592.1:0-1753 GCA_046292405.1 Allobosea sp.
AAGCACGCGCTCGAATGCGCTATGGCGCACGTGGGTTTTCCCGCTCTTCGGTTCGACCGGCTGGCTGCGTTACGTTCGTGTTGCCCTTCCCAAGTTCTTCGGCACGGCTCGCCTGATCTCTATGCAGCTTGCGGGACCGGCTCCCGATAGGGCTCGCCGGTGGCCATGATCGCCCAGACCATTCGAGCAGTCTTGTTAGCCAAGGCGACAGTCGCGATCTTTGTCGTTCGCCGTGGCAGCAGTTGCACCAGCCATGGCCGGCGTGTTCCGTTCCGCTGCGCGTAACGCACGACGGCCAGAGCCCCGACAACCAGCAGCTGGCGCAGGTAGCGGTCGCCCTGTTTGGTGATGCCGCCCAGGCGCTCCTTCCCGCCGCTGGAGTTCTGCCGCGGCACGAGACCGATCCACGCCGCGAGGTTCCGGCCTGAGCGGAACGCCTTGGGTTCGGGGATGCTGGCCACGAGCGCGCTCGCCAGGAGCGGGCCGACGCCGGGCACATCCATCAGCCTGCGCCCCGTCTCGGTGGCGCGGGCGTTGGTTCTGATCCGACGATCCGCTTCCAGGATCTGATCGTTGATGAGGGCGAGCTGCGCAACCAACATCGCGAGACAAGTCCGCGCCTCAGCTGGAATCCGCTCGTCGCCCTCCGCGATGAGCCTGATGAGGGTGCCCAGGCCCTCCCTCCCGATCGGTGCGGCCAGGCCAAACTCCGCCATGTGGCCCCGGATCGCGTTCGAGATCTGCACGCGCTGGCGCATGAGCATCAACCGGACCCGATGCAGCACCATTACACTCTGCTGCTCGACGCTCCTCACCTCGACGAAGCGCATGGTCGGGCGGGTCACGGCCTCGCAAATCGCCTCGGCGTCAGCCGCGTCGTTCTTCTGCCGCTTGACGTAGGGCTTCACGTAGGCGGCATCAGCCGGACCTGGTGGCCGAATCTGGTCAACTCGCGCGCCCAGTGATGCGCCGTGGCGCAGGCCTCTATCCCAATCAGGCAGGCTGGCAGCTTGGCGAAAAATGGAAGTAGCTGCGCTCTCCGAACTTGTCGCCGGACCACGACCGTGCCTCTCCGGTCAACGCCGTGCACTTGAAAGACTGACTTTGCGATGTCCAATCCGATCGTGACTGCCTGATCCATGCTCTCCTCCATCTCTGCGAGAGCCTATGCTCCCGCGCGGGTGGAGAGCCGTCCACAGCATCAAGAGCTGACATTGGTTGTGCGCCGGAAAGCCGACATTTGGATGCGAATCCTTAGGGCAAGCTCGCTCGCATTTGCAGCCCTTCACTCCGGCACGCCGGCCTTCTTCAACCCCTCAACGAAGACGTCGAGGTGTTGGCTCGGCCAACAGTTCGGCCAACATTCGGCGTGGATGTCAATCGACAGCCATGGACCCTCATGGAGAACGGACGAGCAAAAAACACCGATATCACCGGGCGTTCTGGGCATCCATGGACATGTCTGGAGGAATGACTGGTGCGCTTTAGGGAACCAAATATTTCCTTTAAACCTCTCTTATAAAACGTTTTTATTCTTATACTTATCGCAGAAGGCCATCAATAGGGCCAACAATTCTAGCGGTAGGCCTCGGCTCTTGTCGGGTTTAGCGAACGATCGGGACTCAGGTCGTGTGAATAAAACCAGATACCCAAACGTGCTGAAGCGTGACTCAAAGCCGTCCTTTGAAGAGAACAGCGGTCGTGTCCCATAGCGTGGTGTAGCTGCGGGTGGTCATCGGCGATTGCCGGTTAG
>JBKBRD010000593.1:0-1750 GCA_046292405.1 Allobosea sp.
AGAGGGAGTGCGCGAGGTGGAGATTGAGGCCTTCTCCCCGCAGGCGGGGGGAGAAGGTGCCCCTGTTCGGCGGGCTCCGGAAACCGATGAGGGGCTGGGCGCGCAAACCCTTACCCTGAGGTGCCTGCGCCAGCAGGCCTCGAAGGGCGAGGCCACGGAGGAGCCACCCGCCCTCGTCCTTCGAGGGGAGCGCTCGCTCCCGCCTCAGGATGAGGGCTTGCCTGAGGCGGCGCCGCCAACACCCTCCCCTTGAGCGACTGTGTACTTGGCCAAGGGGGAGGTGGAGTGCGGCAGAACGGCTCGGCGACGCTCACCCGACGATCGCAAAGCCTTCGGTCTCAGCCCGGCCCGGCACAGGCATTGGCGCGCGGCCGATCCACTGGACGTGGCGCTCGAGAATGCGGACAGCCTCTGCAGGGTCGCCTGATTTCAGGGCTTCGAGGATGGCGCGGTGGTCGTGGTCGGTGCGGGCTTCCCAGGTGGCGCGCCAGGCGACGAAGAGGAAGCGGGCGGAGACGGCGTGGAGATCGTCGATCACGGACAGCAGTCGCGGCATGCCGCAGGTCGAGACGATCAGACGATGGAAGCGGCGGTTGGCCTCCTCCCAGCTGCGCACATCCTTGGCGTCGTCCGCGTCAGCTGCGGCCTGTTCGGCGGCGGCCAGCACCTCCGGCGTGAGGTTCGGGGCGGCGTGGCGGAGCGCCAGGACCTCAAGGGCGGCGCGCATCTCGGCCACTTCGCGCACCTGTTTCAGGTCGAAACTTGCGACCCGCACGCCCCGACGGGGCAGCGAGACGACCAGGCCCTGCGCCTCCAGCCGGCGGAAGGCTTCGCGCACGGGCACATGGCTTGCGCCGAACTCCTCGGCGATATGATCCTGCGCGAGACGCGATCCAGGCACCAGTTCGCCATGGATGATGCGCTCCGCCAGCGCGCGGCTGATGCGGCTCGCCACCGTGTCCTTCGAGGAATCGTCGCGCGTCTTGGGCATGCGGTCATGCATAGTCAGCAGGTGGCGGCTTGTCGAGGGAGGCCGGTGTCGTGGCCCTTCAGTCGATGGCGACGACGTGCGAGCTGTGGCAATCACCTGTCCTCCTCTCACCCGTGCCGTGCGCGGCTGTCCTCCGGCGCCTCGGCACGATCCTCAAGACCGTAGTCGCGCAGCACTTGGGCGACGCGCAGGCGATAGGCGGCAAAGACACCGCCGCGACCGGCGGCCTGGGCGGCGCGGTGTTCTTCCGTTTCGCGCCAGCGGCGCACGGCTTCCTCATCGCGCCAGAAGGACAGTGACAAGAGCTTGCCACGGATCGACAGGCTCTCGAAGCGCTCGACGGAGAGGAAGCCGTCGGCCGCCTCCAGCTGCTCTCGCAATTCGCCGGCGAGATCGAGATAGTGATGGCGCTCGCCGACGAAGGGCACCACCTCGAAGATGACGGCGATCATGGCTGAATCTTCGACGATGGCGGGTTGGAGACATTCTTCAGGAAGAGGCGATCTTCCTCCAAAATGAAGCGAGCGTTTCTGGCGAATTCATAATTGGCCTTGCCGAGCGGGTCGGCGGCGAGCCTTGCTCGGTACGCTTCATAAGCCGCGAGGTTTTCGATGTTGTAGATGCCATAGGCTGTGGTCGCGGAGCCCTCATGCGGAGCGAAATAGCCGACGAGGTCGGCGCCGCAGCGAGGGATGGCCTCGCCCCAGTTGCGGGCGTAAGTGGCGAAGTCGTCGCGACCAAAGGGGTCGATGCGGTAAC
>JBKBRD010000594.1:0-1745 GCA_046292405.1 Allobosea sp.
TCCGGCGTGCTGCTCACCGCCCGCGCCGAATGCTTTCTCACCGGGCACCCCGACCCGCTCGCCGAAAGCGCGCGGCGCATCGCCGCCTATGCGCAAGCCGGCGCCGATGTGCTGTACGCGCCCGGCCCCAAGACCAGCGACGAAATCACGACCATCGTCGCGGCTGCGGATGGCATGCCGGTCAACACCCTCGTCTATGGCGATTTCGGCCTGCGCGTCACCGATATCGCCGCGCTCGGCACGCGTCGCATCTCGATCGGCGGCGCGCTGGCGCGGGCGGCCTGGGCCGCCTTCATCGAAGCGACGCGGCTGATCCGGGACGAGGGCAGCTTTGCCGGCTTCGCCGCCAATGGCGCGTCGTCTCCGCTGAACCCCTTCTTCAGCGACGATCTGAAGGCGCGCTCGTGACCGGCGCGCTGCTCATCGCGCCGGCCTGGCTCGGCCAAAGCGGCCTCTGGCTGATCGACGCCAAGGGCCGGAGCAAACCCGTCGACGCCGAGGATGTTGGACTGTCCGACGCGCTCGCCGATCGGCTCGAGGCCTGGATGGACCAGTTCGACGCCATCTACGACGAGGATGACGAATCCCGCTCGCGCTTCCCCGACGCCGTCCAGCAGCTCGCCTGGGAGGCGGAGGGCGCAGCCATCGCCGCCGCGGTTGCAGCCGATCTCGGCCCCGGCTGGATGGTCGAGACCGATCTCGCCAGCTGGCAGGAGAAGATCAAGCCATGAGCCTTCAGCCGCAAACCAGCCTGCCGCCGGGCTGGCAGCCGCCGCCCTTCCCGCCGGCGAAGACGCTGGAAGGCCGCTATTGCCGTCTCGAGCCGATCGATCCCGCCCGCCATCTCGACGAGATCTGGGCCGCCAACCAGGGCCAGGATCATATCTGGGAGTGGATGCCGGCGCATCCGCCGCAGACGAAGCAGGCCTATGGCGAGCTGCTGGCGATGATGCAGTCCAAGCCGGGCATCGTGCCCTTCGCCGTGATCGATCTGCAGGACGGCAAGGCCAAGGGCCATCTCTGGCTGATGGAGATCAGGCCCGAGCATGGCGTCTTCGAGGTCGGCTACATCACCTATTCGCCCAGCCTGCAGAAAACCCGCGCGGCGAGCGAGGCGATCTACCTCTGCGGCGCCTATGGCTTCTCGCTCGGCTATCGCCGCTTCGAATGGAAGTGCAATACGCTCAACGAGCCGTCGAAGCGCGCCGCCCTGCGCTTCGGCTTCCAGTATGAGGGGCTGTTTCGCCAGCATATGGTGGTCAAGGGCAAGAATCGCGACACCGCCTGGTTCTCGATCCTCGACCATGAATGGCCGGTGCGGGCGCGCGGCTTCCAGCGCTGGCTGGCGCCGGAGAATTTCGACCAGGCCGGGCGCCAGAGGCAAAGGCTCGCCGCCTTCAACCAGCCGGTTGCGATCGCCGGCGCGCTGCCGCTGCGGCGCGCCTCGATGGCCGATATCCCCGCCATCCTCGCCCTGAAGAACGCGGCCTATACGCCCAATGAGAGCATCATCGGCGCGCCCTCCCTGCCCCGCATCGCGGATTACGCCGAGATCGTCGCCGAACACGAGGTCTGGCTCGTCGATGGGCCGCGCGGGCTCGAGGCGGCGCTGGTGCTGGAGATCGAACCCGCGATCTTCCAGGTCTGGAGCATCGCGGTGGCCCCCGAGGCCGGCGGACGCAGGTTGGGCTCGACCCTGATGCGCTTCGCCGAGGAGCGGGGCGCAGCCCTCGGCTACGACGCCG
>JBKBRD010000595.1:0-1731 GCA_046292405.1 Allobosea sp.
GTCGATCGTCTTGTGGCGCGTCACGGCATTCAGCCACGGCGTCAGCGGCATCGACCGGTCCCAGGTCGCGCGCTTCAGATGGACGGCGAGGAGCGTTTCCTGAACGATGTCCTCGACCTCCGCCTGTCCGCGTCCCGAGCGCGCCAGGACATGCCGCACCCGCCCACGCACATGCGGAACGAGAGCGGCCAACAGCGTCTTGTAGGCGACCTGATCGCCATCGAGCGCCAGTCGCATCAGGCAGCTCCATTCGTCTTCGCGTTCTGGCTTGCGTTCGTGCACGCCTCATCCATTCATTCGGGCCGGACTGCTGTTTTGTTACAAGGGGCTGCGCCTCGCCGCAAAGCAGCTTTGCGTGAAGCGGGCGTGTTGGGCCGGCGAGGCGGTCGGCCCGCTTTCCGCCCCTGCCAATGCGCTGCGCGCCGAGCGTCACGACAAAAAGTTCGGGACCGACGTAACGAAGCGGTCGCCTCGCGCGTATCTTCACATGAATTACGTCGGAGCCAGATGTGAACGCGCCAACCTTTATCACGGGCAAGTTTGTCGACCCTATACGGACCGCCAAGGGCGAGCGGCGCGCGAGCGTCGATCTCAAGCGGTTGGAGACGCTCTGGTTCAATACGGGCACGCTTTGCAACATCACCTGCCAGAACTGTTACATCGAGAGTTCCCCCAGCAACGACCGGCTGGTCTACCTCTCGCTCGCCGATGTCTCGACCTATCTCGATGAAGTGCGGGCCGAGCGGCTGCCGGTCCGGATGATCGGCTTCACCGGCGGCGAGCCGTTCATGAACCGCGACATGATTGCGATCCTGACGGAGACACTGGAACGTGGGTTCGAGACGCTCGTGCTCACTAATGCGATGCGCCCGATGATGCGGCGCCAGGAGCAGCTCAGACAGCTGCGCGAGGCGCATGGCGGGTTGCTGCGCTTTCGCGTCTCCCTCGATAGCCATCATGCCGCCATCCACGACGCGGAGCGGGGCGCAGGCTCCTTTGCCAAGGCGATGGAGGGCTTGCGCTTCCTATCGCGGGAAGGGTTCCAGATCGAGATCGCCGGCCGGTATCTGGACGCCGAGCCGGAGGCGGTCGCACGCGCGGGTTATTGCGAGCTGTTCGATCGCGAGGCGATCGCGGTCGACTACGACGATCCGGTCCAGCTGGTAATCTTTCCGGAGATGACCTCTGACGGCAACCCGCCGGAGATCACCGAGGCATGCTGGGGCATTCTGGACAAGAGCCCGGACGACGTCATGTGCGCGACCTCGCGAATGGTCGTGCGGCGCAAGGGCGCCGATGCGCCGGCGGTCGTGGCATGCACCCTGATCGCTTATGACGAGCGCTTCGAGCTCGGCCGCACGCTGAAGCAGGCCGATGTTCCGGTTCCGCTGAACCATCGCTATTGCGCCACGTTCTGCGTCCTGGGTGGTGCGGCCTGCGGCGTGAAGAAGTCCTGATCCACCAAACCTCACAGCCGGAGTTCACCAGATGAAACGCGCATTGGCCATGAGTTTCGCCGCCCTGCTGCTGACGAGCGCGACGGCGCTGTCCCAGAACCTTGCCACGGTCGAAAGCCGGTTCGCCGTGAAGGAGACCGCCGACCGGCTGGCGACCGAACTTGAGAAGCGCGGCATCCGCATTGCCGCGCGGATCGACCACGCCGCCGCGGCCAAGGCCGCCGGGCTGGACATGCCGCCGACCGAGGTCATCATGTTCGGCAATCCGCGTCTC
>JBKBRD010000596.1:0-1731 GCA_046292405.1 Allobosea sp.
GAGGATCTCCCGGCCTTCGTCGCCAAGATCATCGAGGAGATCAACGAAGGCACGCATCAGCGCCGCGCCGCCTGATTTAGGCGGAAGCCAGATCGCATACAGGGCCCCGCTCCAGCGAGCGGGGCCCTTTTTCGTATCGGGCGTCGCCTGTCGCGGGCTGGCAATGCGCCGGCTGCGCTTGCGGACATCGGCGTGGCTGCTAATCCTCATCCGGAAGAACGCCGTTTCTAAATGCGGCCGGGCGAGGAAACATGATGCCCCAGACTGCGCGCTTCGCGCCGGATTCTCCCTATGCCTGGCTGCGGCTGGCGGTGACGCTGCTGGTCGGCAGCGTCGCCTGCGTCGGCACCTGGTCGGTGGTGGTGGTGCTGCCTTCGGTGCAGGCTGAGTTCGGCACGCTGCGGGCGGGGGCCTCGCTGCCCTATACCTGCGTGATGATCGGCTTCGGCGTCGGCAATATCGTGATGGGGCGCATCGCCGATCGTTTCGGCATCGTCGTGCCGATCGTGATGGGCGCCCTGATGCTCTGCATCGGCTATGTGCTGGCGGGCCTCTCGCAGACGCTGTGGCAGTTCGCGCTCGCCCATCTGGTCTTCGTCGGCTTCGGCACGGGTGCGGGTTTCGCCCCGCTGATCGCCGATCTTTCGCATTGGTTTCGCCGGCATCGCGGGCTGGCCGTCGTGTTCGGGGCGTCGGGCAGCTATCTCGCCGGGGTGATCTGGCCGCAGCTGATCACCTGGGGCGTCGCCAACCATGGCTGGCGCGCCACCCATATCGGCATCGGGCTGGCGGCGGCAGCGATCATGCTGCCGCTCGCCCTGTTCTTCCGGCGCCGGCCCAGCGCCGAGACCATGGCCGCGGCCGAGGCCTCCAGCGCCGGGGCGCGCGGCGATCTGGGCCTCAGCCCGGCGCAACTCCAGACGCTGCTCGCCGTGGCCGGCTTCTGCTGCTGCGTCGCCATGGCGATGCCGCAGGTCCATATCGTCGCCTATTGCGCCGATCTCGGCTATGGCGTGGCCCGCGGCGCCGACATGCTGTCTTTGATGCTGCTGCTCGGCATCGTCTCTCGCATCGGCTCGGGCTTTGTTTCCGACCGGATCGGCGGCGCGGCGACGCTGGCGCTGGGCTCGCTGATGCAGGGCATGGCGCTGTTTCTCTATCTCTGGTTCGACGGGCTGACCTCGCTCTATATCGTCACCGGCATTTTCGGGCTGTTCCAGGGCGGCATCGTGCCGATGTACGCCGTGATCATCCGCGAATACCTGCCGCCGCGCGAGGCGGGGGTGCGCATCGGCATCGTCATGTCCGCGACCATTCTCGGCATGGCCTTCGGCGGCTATGTCTCGGGCTGGATCTTCGACCTCTTCGCCTCCTATCGCATCGCCTTCCTCAATGGGCTGGCCTGGAACCTCGCCAATCTCGCCATCGTGTGCTGGCTGATGATGCGGGCGCGGCCGCGCGAGCGCATGGCGACGGCGTGAGCGCCTTCGCTTTCTGACATGGTCTTTTGCGATCGCGGATATTGACGATAGACAGGCGCTGACCAATCTCGCGGCAACGACCGATAAGACCAAGGGAAACGCCATGCTTTTCACCACCATCGCCGGAAGCCTGCCCAAGCCGCTCTGGCTGGCCGAGCCCGAGAAACTCTGGGCGCCGTGGCGGCTGGAAGGCGAGGCGCTGGAGGAGGGCAAGCGCGACGCGACCATTCTCTCGATCAAGCTGCAGGAG
>JBKBRD010000597.1:0-1730 GCA_046292405.1 Allobosea sp.
CCGAACGCTCCCCCGGCACTGCAGCGGGCGCGCAAAGCGCCTTCAGCGCTTCGCTCGACTACGTCACGGTGACGATCGGCGAGCAGATGTTCGGCCTGCCGATCGAGCGGGTGAACGATGTTTTCATCGCCAGCCGCTTCACCCCGGTGCCGCGGGCCCCGCGGGACATCGTCGGCCTGCTCAATCTGCGCGGCCGGGTGGTCACGGCGATTTGCCTGAGGCGCCGACTCGGCCTCGAGCCGATCGTCGATTGCACGCCCGACGGTCGCTGCGAACTGGTCTCCGTCGGCGTCGAGGAGGCCGGCGAACCCTATGCGCTGATCGTCGACGCGGTCGGCGAGGTGATGCGCCTCGACCGTTCGACGCTCGAACCCGCTCCCGTCAATCTCGATCGCTCATGGGCGGCGCTGGCGAGCGGCGTGCACCGGCTGGATGGCCGCCTGCTCGTGATCCTCAACGTCGACTCCGTCCTCAACATCGCCATTCCCATCGCAGCCTGACGCGGCGCCAAATCGCTCTGGAGACCAAATCATGAAGTATTGCCTCGTCGTCGATGACTCCGCGGTCATCCGCAAGGTCGCTCGCCGCATCCTCGAAGGGCTGCAGTTCCGCATCGCCGAGGCCGAGGACGGCGCACGCGCCATCGACGCCTGCAAGGGCGAGATGCCGGACGCCGTGCTGCTCGACTGGAACATGCCGATCATGGACGGCTATGATTTTCTGCGGGCGCTGCGCCAGATGCCGGGCGGCAAGCGGCCCAAGGTGGTCTTCTGCACCACTGAGAACGACATCGCCCATATCGCCCGCGCCATGCACGCCGGCGCCGACGAATACATCATGAAGCCGTTCGACAAGGAAATCGTCGCGTCGAAATTCCATCAGGTCGGGCTGCTTTGAAAGCCATGGCGGCAGCAGGCCCTGTCGCCATGGCGCCCGTCATGGGGACGACACGTCCCAAGACCGTGGTGATCGCCGACGATTCGGTCGTGGCGCGCGGGCTGTTTGCGCGCTGGCTCGGCGAGAGCGGGCAGTTCCATGTCGTGGCCGTGGCCGGCGACGGCGAGACCGCCATCGCCCACGCCGCCCGGTTCCAGCCGGACCTGATGGTGCTCGACCTCAACATGCCGGGCGTCGATGGCGCGACGGCCCTGCCCGATATCCTGAAGGAGA
This sequence comes from Allobosea sp., assembly GCA_046292405.1. Taxonomy (GTDB): domain Bacteria; phylum Pseudomonadota; class Alphaproteobacteria; order Rhizobiales; family Beijerinckiaceae; genus Allobosea. Next base: position 1,171 of record JBKBRD010000597.1, read on the forward strand.
GCCCTCATACCGGCGTGCTGCTCGCCACGACGCTGACCGAGACCAACGCCAGAATCGCGCTCGAGTGCATGACGAAGGGCGCCATGGACGTGCTGTCGAAGCCCGACAGTCGCAGCGGCATGACCCTGTCGCTCGATTTCCGCAGCGAATTCCTGCTCAAGCTCAGCAATATCGTCCAGGCCCCGGAGCGGCTCGGCCACCTCCCTCCTCAGCTCGATCTCGAGCCTCCGGCGAACGGCCCGGTCGATCTGCGCGCCTTCGTCGCCGTGATGCCGCGCTATCTGCTGATCGGCGCCTCCACCGGCGGCCCCCGCGCCGTCTCCAAAGTGCTGGTCGATATCGGCGAGGCCCTGCAGGATCTGACGACCCTGGTGGTCCAGCACATGCCGCCGCTGTTCACCGCATCCTATGCCGAGCAGGTGGCGGCCCAGACCGGTCTGCCGGCGCGCGAGCCTTTCGACGGGGAGCGCCTGTCGCGCGGTTCGATCTATATCGCGCCGGGCGGTCGCCATCTCGGCATCGACCGCAAGCTCGGCCATCTCGTCGCGCGCATCAGCGAC
>JBKBRD010000598.1:0-1729 GCA_046292405.1 Allobosea sp.
TCGTCGCGGCGGAAGAAAGATCGGACGCCTCGAAAATCCGGTTGAGCTGCGCCTGGTACAGCATGGTCCGGACGATGCGCCGATAATGCGCGCTGGCGTCGATCAGCAGTACGGAGAGATTGGGGAATGACGGCGCGATATGCATGACGCTGACTCAAACACTCACGAACAAGACCCCGGCGGGCGCTTTCGGCCCGTCCTCTGCGTCAATCTACAGCTCACCAGTTAATGCGCCCCCAACCCGATCTCAGAGATTGAGGCCGAAACGAAATCCGCCCCAATGCTTGCCGCGCACGAAGATCGGGGCGGAGAGATCCTCCATCACCAGGAACTGGCCGCCGCCCATGTCGCGCCGATAGGTCTGCAGCAGGAAGGGTTTGCGATTGCGCGCCGCCGCCAGCCCGGTGCGATCGTTGAAGATGCGCCGGTTGCGGCAGTTGGCGTTGTTCCAGACGGGATCGCGACCCTGTTTCTGGGAGTATTTCTGGTTATGCGTCGGCAGAAAGCCGTTGCGGTCGATCGCAGCGCAGAAGGCGATGCGGCGATTGCTCGATAGCAGCCTCTCCTGGATCGGCGGCAGCAGCCTGTCGGTCAGAGTGACGAACCGCGTCATGAACTGCTGGGGGTCGCTGCCTTCGATCGGGCGATAGGATTCGTCGAAGAGATCGGCCAGGCTGATCTCGCCGCGCGCAATCGCGGCCTCGAACAGCGCGCCGATCTGGGCGGCCGTCTCCATCGCGGTCTCGATCAGCTCCGATTGCGCAGTGCGGACGCCCGAGGCGGCGATGGAGCCGAGAATATCCTCGCAGATCGAGACCAGCGCCTGGGTCCGCTGCGTCGCGCGCTCGAGATTGTCGCTCGACTGGTCGACGCCGGAGACGAGGTGGGCGAGATCGTCCGACACATGCCCGAACGCGATCGCGCTTTCGCGCGCCGGATCGGAGATCGCCGCGATGTCGCCGATCAGGCTGACGACGGAGCGGCCGAAATGATCGAGCTGGCCGATATGCTGGCTGATCGCACGGCTGCCCTGGCTCGCCCGCCTTGCCGTCTCGGCGCTGGCTTCGCTGCGGCGCGCCAGCTGATCGACCGTTTTGACCAGCGCGTCGAGTTGCTTGGCGCTGGTGCTGGTCGCTTCCCGCGTCTGTTCGGACAGGCTCTTCACAGCCGCGGCAATGACCGCGAAACCGCGACCGGCGGCGCCGCTGCGGGCGGCCTCGACGCCGGCATTGACCGACAAAAGCTGAATCTCGCGGGTGATCGACTGGATCGCGTCGCTCGACGTGCGCACCGCATGGGCATCGGCCACGGCCTCAGACAAGGCTTTCGAGATCGCCTGCGCATCCTCGGACAGCGTTTCGATGTCCGACTGGGCCGATCCGAGCCCTTCCCTGACCGCGACCGTCACGGTTTCGAGGCCGCTGCGGACGACGGAGGCCGTCTGCTGGGCGCCTTCGGCGGCAGTTTGGATGGCGTGATTGGCGCGGGTCACCTGTTCGACGGCGGCCAGCACGCGGTGCAGCCCCTGGGCCTGGCCTTCCAACTGGTTCGTGACGTCGCCGATCCGGCCCGAAATATCGGTGACTTCGGCCCCGAGCTTGCCGAACCGCCCGGCGATCTCGCGCACCGCCTGGCACGCCCGGGCCGCTCCCGTCTCGTCTTCCGCTGCAGGCTCGTGTGCCTTCAACGCCAGCGCTTGCACCATGTCAGCCGACCCATCTTTCGAGAC
>JBKBRD010000599.1:0-1709 GCA_046292405.1 Allobosea sp.
AGAACAGGATCTCAGCCATGCGCGATCCGCCGTGCACGAGTCATTGCGAGCCTCGCCGCGAATCGGAAGGCCGGGCGCGCCGCCGGGCAGCGTCGATTCGCCCGCCGTGCGGCCACGCCCCGCGCCTCAGCTCTCGTAATGATCCTGCACCAGCCGATCGAGCAGACGCACGCCCCAGCCCGAGCCCCAGGAGCGGTTGGTTTCGCTGCTCGGAGAGTTCATGCCCGTGCCGGCGATGTCGAGATGCGCCCAAGGCGTCTCGTTGACATGGCGCTGCAGGAACTGCGCGGCGGTGATCGAGCCGCCATAGCGCCCGGCCGAGTTCTTCATGTCGGCGAATTTGGAGTCGATCATCTTGTCATAGGCCTTGCCGAGCGGCATGCGCCACACCGTCTCGCCGGTCGCCTTGCCGGCCGCGTCGAGCCGCTCGCACAGCTCGTCATTGTTGGAGAACAGCCCGGCATTCTCATGGGCGAGCGCCACCAGGATCGCGCCGGTCAGCGTCGCCAGATTGATCATGAAGCGCGGCTTGTAGCGATCCTGCGTGTACCAGAGCACGTCGGCCAGGACGAGCCGGCCTTCCGCATCGGTGTTGATGATCTCGATGGTCTGGCCCGAGAGCGAGGTGATGATGTCGCCCGGGCGCTGCGCGTTGCCGTCGGGCATGTTCTCGACCAGGCCGATCACGCCGATGACGTTGACCTTGGCCTTGCGCGCCGCCAGCGCATGCATCAGCCCGGTCACGCAGGCGGCGCCCGCCATGTCGCCTTTCATATCCTCCATCCCGCCGCCGGGCTTGATCGAGATGCCGCCGGTGTCGAAGGTCACGCCCTTGCCGATGAAGGCGATCGGCTTTTCGCTGGCCTTGCCGCCGTTCCAGCGCATGACCACCACCCGGCTTTCCCGCCGCGAACCCTGGCCGACGGCGAGCAGAGCCCGCATGCCGATCTTGCGCAGCTGCTTCTCGTCGAGAATCTCGGTCTCGACGCCGAGCTTCTCGAGCTTCGCGGCGCGGTCGGCGAACTCCTCGGGGAAGAGCACATTGGGCGGCTCGTTGACGAGATCGCGCGCCAGCATCACGCCCGCGGCGATCGCCTCGCGCGCCTTCAACGCCTTCTTCAACGCCGGGACATCCTGCGTCCGCAGCGTGACGCCGATCGGCTCGCCCTCCTCGGGCTCCTTGCTCTTGGTCTTGTAGCGATCGAAGGCATAGGCGCGCAGCTTCATGCCGAGCGCGATCTCCGCAGCCTGATCCGGAGACAAAGTCGCGTCGGGCAGCGCCAGCATCACGTCGACGCTGCGCCCGGGCGAGAGCCGCCCGGCGATCGCCCCGCCCAGCTTGGCGAAATCGAGCGTGTCGCGCTCGCCCAGCGGCCCGAGGCCGACCACGATCAGCCGCTGATACGAAGCCCCTTCCGGCGCCAGCGCGGTCAGCCCGCCCAGCGCCTTGCCCTTGAAGCACTCGACCTTGGCGGCGCGGGTCAGGAGCTCCTGCGCCTCCTCGCCCAGCACGCCGAGCGCGACGCCAGGCAAAGCGAGCTGATCGGATGTCAGAATGACGAGATCCTGTCCCGTCACCGCGTCGAGGGGTTTCAGCTCAAGCTTGAGGCGCTGCGACATCGATGGCTCACAATCTGGCGAGGAAGAGGTAGGAGTGACCGGCGCGGGCTCTGCCGCAAACGATTCCCGTTTGCGCCATGTTTGCGCCT
>JBKBRD010000600.1:0-1705 GCA_046292405.1 Allobosea sp.
CGAATCGAACCCGTTGCCACGGGTTCGACATGACGCGTTTTCGACCGGTTGTCCTTGGACTGCTTCTGGGCCTGGGCGGGCTTGGCTTCGCGCATGCGGCCGACCTCGGCGTGCGCGGCAGCGTCGCGCCGCCGCCGCTCGAGCAACCGTTCCAGCGCTTCTACATCCATGCCGGGCCAGCCGGCCTGTTCTATGCCGAATCGGCCAAGATGTCGGCGGGCGGCACGCCGATCCCGGGCGCCGACGTGCGCATTCCCAACTCGCTCAGCTTCGCCGTCGAAGCCGGCTATTTCGTCTCCCCCAATTTCGCCATCGGCTTTGCCGGCGGTTACCCGCCTCTGGTCAAGGTCGAGGCCAAGGGCTCGATCACCGGCCTTGGCACGCTCGGCAAGGTCGCGGGCGGCCCGACGGCCCTGACCGCCCAGTATCATTTCACCGGGCTCGGCAATTTCCAGCCCTATGTCGGCGTCGGTCCCAGCCTGATGGTGATCTTCAACAGCAAGGACGGCGCCGTTCGCCAGGTCGAGACCGATCATGCGCTGGGCGTCGCCGTGCAGGCCGGCTTCAACTACATGCTGAACGACAATTGGGGCGTCTTCGTCGACGCCAAGAAAGTGTTTCTCGAGGCCAAGACCCGCGGCACGCTCGGCGGCGCGCCGATCCGCGCCACCGTCACCCTCGACCCGCTGGTCATCCATTCCGGCGTGACCTACCGCTTCTGACGCGGTCGCGGTGCCGCGCAGGCGCTAGCGTTTCAGCCTGCGCCAGAGATCGGCGCCATGTGCGAGCCCGCCCAGGGTGAGCCCCAGCATGATCGCCAGGGGGCCGGCGTCGCTCAAGCCGGCGCGCAGCGCAGCCAGTAGGCCGAGCCCGGCCACTGCGATCAAGAGGATATCCGCGAGGGCGAGCCTGTGCCGCCGACGCAGGACGAGCAGCAGCGCGGCCTCGACCAGCAGAATGGCGATGGCGAGATCGACCAGATGCAGCATCGGCTTTGCGCGCGGCTCCCGGGCCAAGTTCGGCTCAGCTGCGCGCCAGCCCGAGCAAATGTCCGAGATCGTTGAAGAAGACGCGGATATGCGACATGAACCGGCCGCGCACCAGCTGCTTGTTCATGTAGGATTCCCAGGTCAGCTTCTGCACGTCGGGATCGCGGCAGAGCTTGACGAACTGCTCGCGGCGCTTGTCGTTGCGATACCAGATCCATTGCAGCAGGCCGAGCACCCAGAAGACGCGGCCATGTTCGGCCATGAAGCGCTTGCGCGCCGAGGTCAGCGCCCGGGCATCGCCGCTCGCCAGCGCGAGATCGACGGCTTCGCCCGCCAGGCGCCCGCAGAGCAGGGCGTAGTAGATGCCTTCGCCCGAGGCCGGCGCCACCACGCCGGCGGCGTCGCCAGCAAGGATGACGTCGCGTCCATTGTCCCAGCGCTTCATCGGCTTCATCGGAATCGGCGCGCCCTCGCGGCGCAGGGTCTCGGCCTCGGCGAGCCCGGTTGCGGCGCGCAGCCGCCCTACCGCGTCCTTCAGCGAAAACCCCTTCTGCGCGCTGCCGGTGCCGATGCTGGCGGTGTCGCCATGCGGAAACACCCAGCCATAGAAATCGGGCGAGACGCCGCCCTGATAGATCACGTCGCAGCGGCGCGGATCGTAATCGACGTCGCTGCGCTGCGGCGCCCGGACGATCTCGTGATAGGCGAAGACGAAG
>JBKBRD010000601.1:0-1697 GCA_046292405.1 Allobosea sp.
AGGCGCTGGGCGGAGAGGCCGTCCGGCGCGGCGGCCGGTCGCAGCGGCATCAGGCGCACGTTGCGCCACGTACCCGACACCGAAGCGGTGATCCCTGCCGGGCCGCTTGCGGCAACCTCGATGACCTCCCATGCGCCCGGCGACCGCCACAGAATGGCCGCCGCGCCGGCGCGAAAGTTCAGGCAGCTGGCGTCGTTGAAGTCGATCACCACTTCGCTGCCAGGATCAACGGACGCCAGGCGCACGACCTGCGTCCAGTCGGGCACGAGGAACTCCGATGCCCTGCGCGCCATCTCCTGCGCCGAGGCGTACTGCTGCGCGTCGAGCACATGGGCGAAGTCGTAGCTGCGCCGGGGTGCGGCGCGCAGGGCGATGCGCTGCTCGGTGGCCTTGGCGCGGATGACGTCGGTCAGCCATTCCAGCGTCTCGGTCATCTCGTCGCGCGGGGCGAAGGGCCACACCTGCATCAGCGCCCCCCGGAGAGTTGGCGGATGGTGTTGGCGTTGCGCTGGATGACGTTCATCACGACCTGCTCGCCGGCATCCGACCCGATGAAGTCGCCCAGCATCGCCGGATCGAAGGCATTGATGATGCGGGTATTCACAACGGGCGGTTCGCTGCGCCCGCCCATCAGCACGTCATTGGGCACGATGGTGCCGGCGGTGTTGGGGACGAACATCTCGGGGCCGCGCTCGCCGACCAGGTAGCGGCGGTCGGAGGAGACGTTTCCGCCGTCGGCGCGGGCACCGCCGAAGCTGATGCTGGAGATGGATGACACCACCCCGCCAACTGCCGCGGCTACAGATGCCATAGCCCCAAGGTTCCACGGGAACGGTCCAGATGCGGCGGCGTTGGCGATGGCCTGCTGCACCTTGATCATCGCATCGGCGATGGCAAAGGCCTTTGATACGGCGAACAGAGCGCGGTAGGCACCTGACTGCTCCCCTGCGTAAGCCTTGGCAAGCCCAGCAAGCCCGTCGAATAACCCTGCGTAGGCCTGATACTGGGATTGCAGCAGCGCATCGAGGCGCGCTTGCTGGTCTGCGGCGTACTTCTCTTCCAGGCGGCGGCGAAGGTCGTTCTTCTCCTCATCCGTGATGATGGTTGACTGTAGGATCGCCTCTTTGCGCCGCTCGTAAGATTGCTTGATCTGCTCCTCTTCGGTGAGCAGTCCTGAATAGAGCGCGTCACGCGCAGCACGCAGCGCCTCCTCTTGCTGCTTTCTCGACCGCTCGGCCGCCTCGCCTATGCTGTCGAAGGCATCCCGCGCAGCGAAGATCCCACGAGTGTAGGTCTCGTAGGAGATCGCGCCGCGCTTGCGTAACTCCTCGAGTTTCGCCTCTTCGGCCGCCAGCGCCTCGATAGGGGTACGCAGAGACTCGGTGATGCGCTGCCCTTCGGCCAGGGCAGCTTTCTGCTTCTCGAACTCCTCGGTTGCCTTTCCGACAGCATCCGCGAATGCGAGCTGCGCGGGTGTGGCGCCCGCCATCTGCAGGCGGTAGATCTCGACTTCGCGCGACGACATGCCGAGCGTAGCGGCCTGGAAGCGCACGGCCTCGTTCATCTGGTCGAGACGCCGCCGCGCTGCATCGGCCGAGGTGCTGACTTCGGAGAGTGCGACCCGCTTCTTTTCGATCGCCGGCAACGCGTTACGCACTGCGGATTCGTAGGCGCGCGTCGCTGCCTCGGTACCCAGT
>JBKBRD010000602.1:0-1689 GCA_046292405.1 Allobosea sp.
GGCCAGCGAAATCACCCGCGACGATTTGGTCCCCGGCGCAGGCTCCAGCTCGTAGAGCGTCACCACCGGGCCGGGGCAGGCCTGCACGATTTCGCCGCGGACGTTGAAGTCTTCCAGCACGCCTTCGAGAAAGCCGGCATTCTGCTGCAGCAGCTCGGTCGGGATCGTCAGTTCCGGCGTCTGCGGCGGTTCGGCCAGGAAGGCGATCGGCGGCAGTTCGAACACAAACGGCGCTCGCTCCGCAACGACTGGCTCGGCCGGCTGCGGCGCCGGCTGCCGGATCGTTTCCTGGATCGGTTCGGGCTGGCTGCGGCGCCGTGACTTTGCCGGCTCCAAACGTGGAGGGATCAAGGCGGTTTCGCCGCGGTCCCGCCGCGAGACGGCGATGCTGTTGGTCATCCCCGCGCGTTTTGGCGCGGCTGCGGGAATGGCTGGGGCGGCGGCGACCGTCGGCGGCGCCAGCGGCTGTGCCCCGAGATTCAGGCTGATGCTGTAATGGCTCGTCCAGGACGGTCCGGTCCAGGCTGGCGCCGCTGGAGCGGGAGCCTGCGCCGCGGCGACTGGCGGACGCGCGTGGGTTTCCGGCTCGGGCACGGCATGGCCGGGCGCCTCAACCGGAGCTGCGGCTGGCGCAGCCGGCAGCCCTTCCCAGAAGGCGAAGTCGGAAATATGCGCGAAAGGCGTCGATGGCGGCGGTTCCGGCGCGGCGACTGCAGCCGGGTCTTCGGGCTCGGTCGCCTGGATGTCATCCGTATCGTCATTGTGGTCGAAGACGTCCGCGTCCGACCCCATAGTTGGCGCGCTCGCGGCCGGTTCGACCCAGACCTGCTGGAGCAGATGATCCGGCGTGCGGCCGAAGCGGACGCGGCTCTGCGGCTGGGCGGTCTGGCAGGCCTGAACCTCTGGTCCGGCGTCGTCGCGCGCCGCAGCTGCGGCCGCGGCGCGGGCGCGCTGCGCCTGTTCCTGCCGGACACGGTCGGGCGTGCGCGTGTAGCGCACGATGGTGCGGGCCGGGTCGGGTCCGCCCGACGGCATGCCGCTCAACGCGCCTGGGCTGGCGAGGGGGGCGTCGGCCTGGGCGGGCGTCTTGGCGCGGACATAGATCGTGGGGCTCGGCATCGGATTCCGCAGGCAAAACGGTTGGTTAACGAGACCGTCAGTCCTAGCGGCGGCTGGTTAAGGCCCCATAAATGACGCGCTGCGCGTCCGGCCTTAGCTTGCTCTAAAGCTGGATCTCGACACTGCCGATGGCGGCGTAAACCTCGGCGTCCAGCGGGCGGTAAGCGCCGTCGCGGTCGATATAGAGCGGGTCTGAGACGATGGTCGGATCGAATCCTTCGGCCGCGAGCGCGGTCTTTTTCTGCTTCAAGGTTTCGGTGCGCGCAAATGACGCGACGATGCGCAGGAAGAGCGGGCGGGCATAGGCGGGCAGGCGGGTCGTCACGGCGGCATGCAGGGCCGCAAGGTGGAAATCGCCGGAGACGGTGACGGCGGCCATGCCGGCGCGGCCATCTTCGCCGGGCACGCTGACGCCGTAGACGCTGGCCTCGACGACTCCAGGGCATCCGCCCAGCGCAACTGCCACCTCCATGATTGCGACATCTCGCCCTTCCAGCAGAAGGTGTCGCCGATGCGGTCGACGAATGGTGGAAACTTTATGCCGAGAACACGATGGAGCTGGCGAAGGGC
>JBKBRD010000603.1:0-1671 GCA_046292405.1 Allobosea sp.
CGTGGTCGTCAACACCGCCGAGAGCCTGCCGGGCGATTTTACCCGCAACGCCGATTTCTCGCTGCCGACCGAGCGGCTGAAGCGCGCCATCCTCGGGGCCGGTGGCCGCGACAACACGCATTTCATCGACGCCACCGCCGCCGCGATCGCGTTTCTCGGCAACGCCATCGCCGCCAACATGTTCATGCTCGGCTATGCTTGGCAGTTCGGCGCGGTGCCGCTCGCGCGCGCCTCGCTGCTGCGGGCGATCGAGCTCAATGGCGAGGCCGTGCCGATGAATCTGCAGGCCTTCGAACTCGGCCGCCGCGCCGCCCATGACCCCGCCGCGCTGCTCGCCGCGCTGGCCGAGGCCAAGGCCCCGACCCAGGCCCGGCACATCTCGCAGACGCTGGACGAGATCATCGCCCGCCGCGTCAGCTTCCTCGCCGCCTACCAGAACGCCGCCTATGCCGAGCGCTATCGCCATCTCGTCGCCCGCGTGCAGCAGCAGGAAGCTGCGATCCTGCCGGGCGCGACGCAGCTCGGCGAGGCCGTCGCCCGCTACCTTTTCAAGCTGATGGCCTACAAGGACGAATACGAGGTCGCCCGGCTTTACGCCGATGGCGCCTTCCAGAAACAGGTGGCGGCGACCTTCGAGCCGACCAGCGCCTCGGGGGAAAAGCTGCGCTACGAATTCCACCTCGCCCCGCCCTTATTGGCGAAGCGCGACCCCGACACCGGCGTGCCGCGCAAGATCAGCTTCGGCCCCTGGATGATGTCGGCCTTTGGGCTGCTGGCGAAGCTCAAGGGCCTGCGCGGCACGGTGTTCGACATCTTCGGCTACAGCGAGGAGCGCAAGACGGAGCGGCGTCTGATCGGCGACTATGAGGAGCTGGTCGAGGAGATGCTGGCGAAACTCGCGCCCGACAACCACGCGCTCTGCGTTGCGCTGGCCGCGATCCCGGAGAAGATCCGCGGCTTCGGCCACGTCAAGGAGCGCCATCTCCAGGCTGCGCTGGCCGAGCAGGCGGATTTGCTGGCGCGGCTGCGCGACGGCTCGGCGCCCGCGCTGACAATGCCGCAGGCGGCGGAGTAGCGCTCGGGCCGGCGACAAGCCGCGCGGGTTTGATCGGGGCTACAAACGTGGTACAAACCCGCCCCTGAAGAACAGGGGTCTGCCATGGCTGCGCGAACGGCAAAGAGCGATGTGGTGCGCGTCCGCATCGATGCGGGCACCCTGGCGTTGATGGACCGCGCCCGGGCGCATGTTCATCTCGACAAGAGCAAATTCATCCGTGAAAGCGTCCGTGAGAAAGCGACGACGGTGCTGTCCGAGCAGCAGCGAACGCTTTTCAGCGAAGCTGATTGGCTTGCTTTTTTCGACCGGCTTTCCGCTCCTGCGGAACCGACCGCTCGCATGGTCAAGGCCGCCCAAAAGCTGAAAGACCTGGCCGGCTGATGGAGTTCGCTGCGCTGGACGCCAAGCGCCATGATCGCCAGGGCTTCGATTGCGGGGTCGAGGCGCTCAATCTTTATCTGCAGCGCTACGCCAACCAGGACGCCCGACGAGGCCTCGCCAAGACCTATGTCCTTGCCGAGGGAAGCGAGATCGTCGGCTACTATGCGATCAGCGCCCATTCCGTCATACGCGGCGATCTGCCCGCTCATCTGGCTACCGGACCGTATGCGGAG
>JBKBRD010000604.1:0-1660 GCA_046292405.1 Allobosea sp.
CTCTCGCCGAGGTCCGGAAGACCCTGGCCGATCGCGGCCAGATGCTGCCCTTCGAGCCGATGGACCATCGCCCGCTCTTTGGCAGCACAGGCGAGCCGACCATCGGCGCGGTGGCGGCGGGCAACATTTCCGGCCCGCGCCGGATCAACGCCGGGGCGGCGCGCGACTCGCTGATCGGCATCCGCCTGGTCAACGGCAAGGGCGAGGCGATCAAATCCGGCGGGCGCGTGATGAAGAACGTCACCGGGCTCGATCTCGTCAAGCTCGTCGCCGGCAGCCACGGCACGCTGGGTTTTCTCACCGAGGTGATCTTTCGCGTGCTCCCGACGCCCGAGCGCATTGTGACGCTCGCCTGGCGCGGGCTGTCCGACACGGACGCCGTGACCCTGCTGTCGCGGGCGCTGGGCTCGCCCTTCGAGCCCTTCGCCGCTGCGCATATGCCAGCCGGAATCGGCGGGGACGAAGCCCGCACCCTGCTGCGGCTCGAGAATTTTTCCGTCTCCATCGACTATCGCGCGCAGGAGCTCAAGGCGCTGCTGTCCGCCTATGGCGCGCCCGAGCAGATCGAGGGGGCGGGTTCGGAGTCTCTCTGGCGCGACATCCGCGACGCAACCGCCTTTGCCGGCACGGATGAAGCGGTCTGGCGGCTCTCCCTGGCCCCGACCAACGGGCCGAAAGCGACCGCGGCCATCGCCGCCGCGATGCTGCATGCCCGCTTCTTCTACGATTGGGGCGGCGGGCTGGTCTGGCTCGGCGTGCCCGCGCAAGGCGATGCCGGCGCAGCCGCGATCCGCGCCGCCCTCGCGCCGCTGGGCGGCCATGCCACGCTGGTGCGCGCGCCCGACGCCATCCGGGCCAGCGTCCCGGTGTTCGAAACTTTGACCGCGCCGCTGCTGCGGGTGACGGGCGGCATCAAGGCGAGCTTCGACCCTGGCGGGATCTTCGAGCCCGGCCGTATGTATGCGGGGGTGTGACGACCCTCATCGTCACGGTCGGGCTTGTCTTGACCATCCACGTCTTCGTTTCATCCGCGTCGCGAGACGTGGCTCCTCGGCGCCAGGCCCAGCGTAATCGTTAGTGAGTCGGATTTCAGGCCATGCAGACGAATTTTTCTCCCGACCTTCTCGCTTCCGATCCGCGGCTCCCGGCCTCGGAAAAGATCCTGCGCACCTGCGTGCATTGCGGCTTCTGCACCGCGACCTGCCCGACCTATCTGCTGTTGGGCGATGAGCTCGACAGCCCGCGCGGGCGCATCTACCTGATCAAGGACATGCTCGAGAACGGCAAGCCCGCCACCGCCGAGGTGGTCAAGCATGTCGATCGCTGTCTCTCCTGCCTCTCCTGCATGACCACCTGCCCCTCGGGCGTGCATTACATGCACCTGGTCGACCATGCCCGCGCCCATATCGAGGAAACCTATGAGCGCTCCTGGCACGACAAAGCGCTGCGCCGCGTTCTCGCTTTCGTGCTGCCCTATCCCGGCCGCTTCCGCGCGGCGATGCTGGCGGCGCGGCTGGCCAAGCCCCTTGCCCGCGTCTTCGGCGCGTTGCCGCTGGTCGGCGCCAGGCTGCAGGCAATGCTGGAGCTGGCCCCCTCGTCCTTGCAGGGTCGCTCGGTGATGGAGGGGCCGCAGAGCTTCGCGCCCCAGGCGCCGGCGACG
>JBKBRD010000605.1:0-1646 GCA_046292405.1 Allobosea sp.
CGGTGCGGCCGGTCCCCCCGGCGGCCCCCGCCGCGCCGGGGGCCCCGGCCCCCACCCCCCCCCACGCCGCTGACGCGGCTCCTCAGGATGAGGGCTTGCGGACGATGCCTGAAGGTTTTTCGAGCGGCGGGCTTGCGGGAATCGGCACAAACGCAGAACATGGAGGCCATGTCGCCGTCCCAACCCATGCTTGTCGCCGCACTGACCCGCCCCGACGTCACCCGCGCCGTTTGTCGCGGGGCGGGGCGGCATCTGCGCGCCCGCGGTTATGCGATCGTCAAGGAGATGACCTTCGCCAATGGCCGGCGCGGCGACATCGTCGCCCTGTCGCCGTCCGGCGAGATCCTGGTCGTCGAGGTCAAATCCGGGCTCGAAGATTATCGGATCGACGCGAAATGGCCGGATTATCGCGATTACTGCGACGGTTTTCTGTTCGCGGTCGCGCCGGAATTCCCGCGCGAACGCCTGCCGGAGGATGTCGGCCTGATTGTCGCCGACGCCTATGGCGGGGAATGGCTGCGCGATCCGCCGCGCCATCCGCTCGCCCCAGCCCGCCGCAAGGCGCTGACCATCGCCTTCGCCAAGCTCGCGGCGGCCAGGCTGGCGCTGGTCGAGGATCCCGTCCTGTGACCAGGCGCCTGCGTCAGCGCGGCGCGCGCTTGGCCAGAATGCGCTGCAGCGTGCGCCGGTGCATTCCGAGCCGGCGCGCGGTCTCCGAGACATTGCGGTTGCACAGCTCGTAGACCCGCTGGATATGCTCCCAGCGGACGCGATCGGCAGACATCGGGTTTTCCGGCGGCATCGGCCGGGAATCGCGGGCTGCGGCCAGCGCCGAATGGATTTCATCGGCGTCGGCCGGCTTCGCCAGAAAATCGAAGGCGCCGAGCTTCACCGCGCTGACCGCCGTGGCGATGTTGCCATAGCCGGTGAGCACGATGCCGCGCGCTTCCGGCCGGCGCTCCTTCAGCCTGGCGATCACGTCCAGCCCGTTGCCGTCGCCGAGGCGCAGGTCGATCACGGCGAAGGCCGGCGCCGCTTCCTCGACCGCGGCCAGGCCGGCGGACACCGATTCCGCCGTCCGCACCTGATAGCCACGGCCCTCCATGGCCCGGGCCAGCCGCGTCAGGAACGGCTTGTCGTCATCGACCAGCAGCAGCGACATGTCGACCGGCGCGCCGGACGCCGTCGCCTGAGTCAAAACCTCTTGCATCGAACCCTCCTTCCGGCAGGCCTGGCCCGCCGGACATGACACTTTCATCAGTCGTCGACTGCGATACGCATGGACGCCGCTGCCTGGATCAGCCGTAAACCTATGTAGTGCTTCAACTTAGCGCTGGGTAGGTGTCGAGCCGGCGGGAATCGGCCTCGAAGACGCTTCTCATCCAGGCGATGCGGATGACGGCGCCGGTCTCCGGCGAGGGCCGGTTGGAGAATTCCAGCACCGCGCCGCCGCGCTCGAGCAGGGTCTTGGCGATGAACAGGCCCAGCCCCAGCCCGCCGCCGGCCCGCCCCTCGCTCGGGCCATGCGACAGATAGGGCTCCCCGGCGCGCATCAGCACCTCCGGGGGAAACCCCGGCCCATCATCGGCGATGCTGAGCGTGACATGCGATTCATCCCAGCCGGCGACGATGGTGACCGCGGTCTT
>JBKBRD010000606.1:0-1616 GCA_046292405.1 Allobosea sp.
CGTCTTTATCCTCGTCTTTGCCTTCGTCGCCTCCTTCCTGCCCTTCCTCAAAGTTCGTCTGCCGAGCATTCCGGAAGCCGACAGGCTGCTTGAAGAGCGCAATGGGCTGGCCCACCAGCCGGTGGCGGTGCAGGACGATCAGCTCTCCGCCGACACGCCCTTTGCCCGCGCCCTCTGGCAGGAACACCAGCGGCGTATGGCCGAGCGCATTGCAGCGCTCGATGCCGGCCTGCCGCAGCCGGACATCGCCCGCTACGACCGTTATGCCCTGCGCGCCGTGCCGGCCCTGCTCTTCGTGACGGCGCTCGCCTATTCCGGCTCCAATGGCGCAGGCCAGATTGCCGACGCCTTCCGCCAGCATGTGCCGGAAAGCGAGGCACCGGCACTTCGCATCGACGCCTGGATCACGCCACCCGGCTACACAGGCCAGCCGCCGGTTTTCCTGTCTGGCCTCGGCACCCAGGACGTGGCCGGCGTGACCGTGCCGCAGAAGTCCAAGGTCACCGTGCGCATCAGCGGCGGCCCCTCGGACGAGAAGGTTTTGTTCGTCAAACAGGCGGACGGCACAGTTCTCGACGTCGCCGAGAAGGACGATGCTGCCCGCATGCCAACGGCAGGCTCCGAGATTGACGCAAGGAGTCAGACGGCCGTTCCGACGCCGCCCCCGGCCCCGGCTCCGAACGCCTCGATGGTCGCGCGCACCCATGAGCTGGAACTGAACGAGGCCGGCGAACTGCGCGTGGCCGACCGGACCTGGACGATCGGCGTCACCCCAGACAGGGCGCCCGAGATCGCCTTTGATGGCACACCGCGCCGCGCCATCAACGGCGCACTCGAAATCGCCTTTACCGCCAAGGACGACTATGGCCTGCAGAAGGCCCATGCCGAGATACTCCCGCTGGAGGAGCAAGCCGGCGCGACGCCGCTCTATCCGCATCCGGACTACAAGCTCGACCTGCCGCGTCACAATGCCCGTGACACCAAGGGCGTGGCGAGCCGCAACATCACCGAGCATCCGCTCGCTGGCCAGATGGTGAAAATCACGCTGGTGGCGACCGACGGTGCGGGCCAGACCGGCCGCAGCGAGCCGATCGAGATGCGGCTGCCCGGCCGCAATTTCAACGAGCCGCTTGCCGCAGCCGTTGCCGAACAGCGCAAGGTCTTTGCGCTCGACACCCGTCAGATGCCGCAGGCGATCGCTCTCAACGAGGCGCTGGTGCTGCGCGCCGACGAGACCATCCCGGATCTCGGCAACTTCATTGCGCTCGAAAGCGCCCGCGCCCGCATGAACATGGCGCGCGGCGAAGAACAGCTGAAAGACACAGCCGACTATCTCTGGGAAATCGCACTCGGGATCGAAGATGGCGATCTGTCGCTGGCCGAACGCCGTCTGCGTGATGCCCAGCAGGCTCTGTCCGATGCGCTGGAAAACGGCGCCTCCGACGAAGAAATCCAGCGGCTGATGGCAGAGCTGCGCTCGGCCATGCAGGAATTCCTCCAGGCCCTCGCACAGCGCATGCCGAACCAGCAGGGCGAACCGCAGCAGAATGCCCAGAACATGCTGCGCCAGCAGGATCTCGACAACATGCTCGACCAGCTGGAAAACCTCGCGCGCT
>JBKBRD010000607.1:0-1606 GCA_046292405.1 Allobosea sp.
ACGATCGGGGCGCCTGCCGCAGCCGCGAGTACGGCGGGGCGGATCGCGGCGCCGGGCCCACCGCTGGCGAAGAGCCCGGTCGTGTGCGCCGAGACATGTTGCACGAGAACGACCCTGTCGCCCGCATGGCGGGCAGCCGCGATGGCGGAGACGATCCGGGCCTCGGTCTCCTCCGGCTGCCAGAGCGGCAGCGCCCCGCCGGGGAAATACTCCTGCTGAATGTCGATAACGAGAAGCGTGCGGCTCATGGGAATGGCTCCTGCGCGGATGAGGCCTCGTTCTAGCGGGATTCCTCGGTCAGCACAGTGGCCCGATGGCCATTTTACGTGTAGATCGGGCCAATGCGAATTGCGGTGCTCGCCTATGACGGGATCAGCCCGTTCATGCTCTCGACGCCGCTCGCGGTGTTCGGCGAACCGTTCCTGGCCGGCGGCCACAGCATCGCCGTCAATGCCGCCCAGACACGGCTGACGACAAGCGGCGGACTGATCGTCGAGGTTCCGCTCGGCCTCGAGGCGGCGCAAGCGGCCGACATCGTCATCCTGCCGGGCTGGAGACGGGCCGAGGAGCCCGTCTCGGCGGATATCGTCTCGGCTCTGCGCGCGGCCGGCGAGCGCGGCGCAATGGCGGTCGGCTTGTGCCTGGGCGCGTTCGGCCTGGCCCAGGCCGGCTTGCTCGATGGCCGCCGTGCCACCACGCATTGGGCCCGCGCCGAGGCATTCGCAGCCAGATTTCCCCAGATCCGCGTGGATGCCGGGGCGCTTTTCGTCGATGAGGGCCGTGTTTTGACGTCGGCCGGCGTCGCCTCCGGACTCGACTGCTGCCTGCATCTACTCGCACGGATCTCCGGCGTCGGCGAGGCGAACCGCGTCGCGCGGCATCTGGTGGTGGCGCCGTTGCGAATTGGGCAACATCCGCAGCTGATCGAGCGTCCCGCCATGCAGACGTCGATCGATCGCAAGACCGTCGAAATGCTGGACTGGTTGCGCGCCGACCTGTCGCGCTCTCCTTCCCTGGATGTCTTGGCGGCAAGCATCGGCGTCAGCCGCCGCAGTCTCACCCGCCATATTCGAGCGCGCACCGGCGGCAATCTGAGCGAATGGCTTCGGCGCGTCCGGCTCGCGCGCGCGCAGGAGATTCTAGCAGCCGGTGGGCGTGGCCTCGACGTTGTCGCGCTACAGTGCGGATTCCCCGACGCCAAGGCGCTGCGCACCGCGTTCCGCCTTGAATTCGGGCTCACGCCGACGCAATGGCTGGCGCGACAGCGTTTGGACTAAGAGGCGGCAGTCGCTGTCAACGCCGCGGCGGCGTGCGGCCGGAGCTGAAGGCGAACGGGTCTCTTTGCGGCGAGATCGCCGAAACCCCCTGGTCCATCCCGTCCTGGTCAAGCACGCCGGTTCCCTCGTCGTCGCCGATGATCATTTCCTCCGTCGGCGGCACCGAGCCCGGCAATTGCAGCGGGCCGCGTGTCTGGCTCGGGATCGGCTCCTCATAGGGGCGGCGCGGCTGGTTCAGCGGCTGGGTGGACGGCTCCTCGATGTAGCGACGCTGTGCGTCCAGCGAGGCGCCGCCGCGATAGGCCAGGGGATAGCCGCCCTGCACCGTG
>JBKBRD010000608.1:0-1603 GCA_046292405.1 Allobosea sp.
GCGACCGCGAGCTGGTTCGAGAGCCCGCGCCAGATCAGCCCGAGCCGCGAGATGGCGTCATTGGTGCGCTCGATCTGGGCCGCGTCCTGGTCCGAGACCACCACCCCGAAATCCCGTACATCCTCCGTCGCCTGCCGCAGCGTCGCCGTGTCGATGCGCGTGAACACCAAGGCCGCGCGGTCGCCGAAGAGCTGGGAGGCGACGGCGGCGCGCTCGGCCTCCGGCACGTATTGCCCCAGCGCCTGCTGGATGGCGGCGAGCCGCGCGTCGAGCGGCAGGCGTTGCAAATCCTCTGCCGAGAGCCGCAGTCGGCGCAGCGCCTCCACTGCAGGACCCGCGCCGGATGCAGCCTGGCTGAGCCGTCGCGTCAGCTGCACCGTGGCCTGCTCGACCTGACCCATCGAGACGCCCGCGAGATCGCCCGCGCGCTCGAGCACCTGGATGCTGGCAACCGTGGTGTCGAGGGAGGCCGCGAGCTTGGCCTGCGCATCGACCGTCTGCAGGCCGGAGCGGATCATCGCCACGCCAGCGGCTGCGGCGGCTGCCACGGCGGCGGCGGCAGCGACCCGCACCCGCCGCGAGAAGGCCGCGAGCCGGGCGTTGGCCGCTTCCATCTCGCGGCTCAGCCGTCTGAAGCCGCGCGATCCAGCCTCGCCGACACCTTCCAGTTCGGCGCGCACCTGCCGTCCGCCCACGGCCGCGAGGCGGACGCTAACCCGTTTTTCCGCCATGGGAATGATCCATCTGTTCGTTGAGCTTGGCCACCATCACCGCTTCGATGACGGGCAGCAGTTCGGCCATGGCGAGCGGCGGCACGCCGAGCGCGTCACCGAGCGCGAGCGCCGCCGACATGTCCCAGCCGATCACCGCGCCGGGGAGCACGCGGAGCTGCCCGCCGAGACGGCCGACGAGGTCCCAGACCTGCCAACCCTCCTGCGTTTCCGGACGGTTCAGCCGCGCCGGGCAGTCCGGGCAGGCTTGCGCGCAGGCTTCGCAGTAGCGCTCGCCCCCGCCGAAGGACCATTCGGCGAGGGCGCGGAGGCGTTTTTTTCCTGTTCCAGCAGCAGACCCTTCGAGACGTAGGTCAGCTGAAAGGCCTCGAAGATCGGCCAGACGTCGAGCAGCGCGTCGATGGATTCGGGGCTCGGGTCGATGGGCTTGCCGTCGGCATCGCCGATGCCCTCCCAGCCGAGCACCGCGCGGCGCGCCAGCGCCTTGGCGAAGGCGACGGCGCGCTCCTCGTCGGAAGCCTCGTCGGGCACCGACTCGACGGCCGGGTCGCTGCGCGTCGCCACCATCAGGGCGGTGGTAAGCGGGCGCAGTTGCACCCGGACACCGGGCGCGAGGTCATGCCAGCGGGGCGCATTCGTCAGGTCGAGCGTCAGCATATCAGTAGGTCTCCACGTCATTCACGAGGGTTGCCGTGCACATCCGGCCCACGACGCTGTCGCGGGCGGCCTGCCAGTCGAAGGTCGCCTGCACGCCCTGCGGGCCGGAGATCTCGATGCGCGGGCGCGGGAGGTAGACGGCGTGCACGGTGAAGGTGAAGCTCTCGCCGGACGGCAGGACGTAGGCGAATTCCATCTCGCAGGCCTCGCCGTTG
>JBKBRD010000609.1:0-1581 GCA_046292405.1 Allobosea sp.
CTGCGCATGAAGGCGACACCCCGGGCCGAGCGCAAGGTGGTCATCCTGCTGCCGGACTACCCGAATGCGCCGGGCCGCACCGGCTATGCCGTCGGCCTCGACGTGCCGCAGAGTGTGCTCGGCATGCTCGAGGCACTTTCGAAAGCCGGCTATGCAGTGGGCGATATCCCTAGGACGCCCCGCGCGCTTCTCGATCTGTTGACCGAACGGCAGGCGGCGCTGCCTGTCGATGCCTATCGTGCCTTCTTCCAGAACCTGCCCGAAGCCTCGCGCGCCGCCGTTGCCGCCGCTTGGGGTGCGGCAGTGGACGCTCCGGAAGCCGAAGGCGGAGAATTTCGCTTCCGGGCAGTCCGTTTCGGCAATGTCACCGTGGCGCTGGCGCCCGATCGCGGTCGCGGTGGCGACCGGCGCGCCGACTATCACGATCCCGACCTGCCGCCGCGCCATGCGCTGCTCGCCTTCGGCGCCTGGATGCAGGGCACGCTCGAAGCCCATGCCATCGTCCATGTCGGTGCCCATGGCACGCTGGAGTGGCTGCCGGGCAAGACGGCTGCCCTTTCGGGCGCCTGCTTCCCGGAAATCGTTTTGGGCGGCCTGCCCGTCATCTATCCCTTCATCGTCTCCAATCCGGGCGAGGCGGCCGTCGCCAAGAGGCGCATCGCCGCCGTCACCATCGGCCATCTTCCCCCGGTTCTGGCCGGCGCCGGCCTGTCCGAAAACCAGACACGGCTGGAACTTCTGGTCGACGAATATGCGCAGGCCGACGGACTGGACCGCCGCCGCCGCGACCGGCTGGCCAAGCTGATCGTCGACACCGCCCATGAACTGGGGCTCGCCGACGAAGCCGGCGTCTCGCGCGATGACGACCCGGATACGGCACTGACCCGCATCGACGCCTTTCTCTGCGACCTCAAGGATTTCGCCATCAAGGACGGCCAGCATGTCTATGGCGCGGTGGCCGTCAACGACGACGACCCGTCCAGGATGGCCTGCGCAGCCGCCGAACGTGATGCGCTGCTCGCGGCACTCGACGGGCGCCATGTCCGTCCCGGCCCGTCCGGAGCGCCGGCCCGCGGCCGCCGGGACGTGATGCCGACGGGCCGCAATCTCTTTGCCAGCGACCCGCGCACGCTGCCGACGCCGACGGCCTTCGAGCTGGGCCGCAAGGCGGCCGATGAGGTGCTGCGCCGATACCTGCAGGACCACGGCGACTGGCCTACGAGCCTCGTCTTCGACCTCTGGGGCAGCGCCTCGCTGCGCAGCGGCGGCGAGGAAGTGGCACAGGTTCTGGCCCTGATGGGAGCCCGCCCCGTCCATGATCCGATCACGGGGCGCGTCACCGGCATCGAGGTCCTGCCGCCGGCATCGCTCGGCCGTCCGCGCATCGACGTGACGCTGCGCATCTCCGGCCTGTTCCGCGACATGTTCCCCGCGCTGATCGCGCTGCTGGATGCCGCCACCCGCGCTATCGCCGTGCGCGACGAGGCACCGGGCGACAACCCGCTCGCCGAGGAGGCGAAGGAGCGGGGCAGCATCCCCTCGCGCATCTTCGGCTCGGCCCCCGGCACCTATGGCGCCGGC
>JBKBRD010000610.1:0-1579 GCA_046292405.1 Allobosea sp.
ACAGGGCGCGCCGGTCGAATTTCGCCACCACCTCGTCGAGTTGCGCCTGCATGGCGCGCATGTGCAATTCCGGGGTGGCGAGCGTGGTCATGCCCAGAATCCGCATCTGCCGGCCGGTCTCCGTGGCGCGGAGATCGCCGGCGAGGGCAAGCGAGGCCTCGGGATCGCGGTCGAGGTCGATCAAAAGCGTGCCAACTCCGCCTTGCAGAACGAGGCGGCGGGCGCTGTCGTGGTCGCCCGCCAGCAGCACGGGCTGGCCCGAGGCCTTGAGCACCGGGCTGAGCATCTCGCGCAGGAAATCCGAGGGTTCCAGCAACAGGATGTGCGCGCCGGACGCCGCCTGGTTTTCGGCGCGGCGGCTGCTGAGCCAGCCCGGATCGCCCTGGGGCAGGTAATAAGCGAGGTCGATGATGTCGGTCGCCCTGCCGCGTATGACGGCGGAGCCGATGACGCTGCGATCCTGCGTCTCCTGGATCTCCACGTCGAGAAGCTCCTCGACGATGTCGATGATCGCGTCGACCGCGAGCGCCATGGTCAGCTCGCCTTCCGAGATGATGACGAGCGGTTGCAGCCCCTCCTGGCGGATCTGCGAGTCTCCAACGGGGACGATCGGCATCAGGCGGTTGCGATATTGCAGCAGGGTCCGGCCGCCGCTGTGCTGGAAGTCGCGGGCATCCACCTCCTCGAGGCGGGTGACGAGCGAGAGCGGCACCGCCTTCAGGCCGTCCTGGCCGGTGCGGAACACGAGCATCGTCGTCTTCTCGCCCGCGGCCGAGGCGGCGACCGGCTGGTGCTCGCCGCGCGTCGCGTCCGAGACCGGCGCGCCGACATGGCGGGCGACGCCGTTGGGGTCGACGATCAACACCACGGCGCCATCGCCGAGCACCGTGTTGCCCGAGAAGATCGGGATGTGGCGAAGCTTGATCGACATCGGTTTGACGACGATTTCCTCGGTGTGGAACACGCTGTCGACGAGGATGCCGAACTGGCGTTCGCCGATCTGGGTCACCACGATGAAGCCGTCCGTCATCGCCCCGTCGATGCTGCCCATCAGCGCGGTCAGCGAGACGATCGGCAGCAGCCGGTCACGCAGCCGCAGCACCGGCGCGCCGTTGATGCGCTCGACGCGATGGTCGGCGCCCGGCTTCACGCGGACGAGTTCGCGCACCACGATCTGCGGAATGGCGTAGCGCGTCGCGCCGGCCGAGACGATCAGCGCCGAGACGATGGCGAGGGTGAGCGGGATCTTGACGGTGAAGGTGGTGCCCAGACCCGGCGTGCTGGCGATGTCGATCAGCCCGCCGATCGCGTCGACATTGACCTTCACCACATCCATGCCGACGCCGCGCCCGGAGACGGCGGTGACCGTCTCGGCTGTGGAGAAGCCGGGGTGGAAGATGAAGCGGGCGATCTGCGCCTCGCTCATGCGCTCGATCTCGGCCTCGGCGGCCAGGCCGCGCTGCACCGCCTTGCGCTTGATCCGGGCAATGTCCAGGCCGCGCCCGTCATCGGCGACGGCGATGGTGACCGAGCCGCCCTCGTGATAGGCGGCGAGGCGGATCGTGCCATGGGCGGGCTT
>JBKBRD010000611.1:0-1574 GCA_046292405.1 Allobosea sp.
AGGCGTGGCTCGATTTCGAGGATGCGCTGGACCGCCGCCGCCACCGCGGGGGCCGGCGCCCGGTCCTGTCGTGTCGCAAGTGCGACTAGCGCATCGCGGTCGGCGGTCTGCCCCTGCCGTGCCCAGATATGGATCAGCGCCAGGATCGCGATCGCCGGGCGGTTGAAGCGCAGCGTATCGTGCGAGCCGCCGCCGCGATCGGATTTCTCCTCGAGCGCGATGGCGATCACTTGCCGGACCCAGGCTTCGTTCGCCGCGAGCAGCGCGTCGTCGCCATCGCGCGCGACCAGCAGCGCCGTCGTGATCAGCCGTGTCGAGCGTGACTGGAGCACGTCGGTATCGCTGCCATCGGGCACGCCACCCTCGGCATAGGCGACCCCGTCGCGCGCGGTGTCGGCAGTCGCGTAGTCCCCGCCCTCGGCGGCCATCGAGATGCGCGCTTCCATACCGCTTGCCTGGACCGACACGTCGCGCTTGGCTTCGAGCGCCGCGAAATGCGTGGCCTCGTCCGGCGGCGCGCGATATTCGAGATTGCCGTCGTCCCGCTTGAACCAGTTCGCCCGGGTGAGGAGGTTGAGCGCGTACCGTCCGGCCAACTCCGGGTCGCTCAACGTCGCATGCGCGCCATAAGGCTCAAGCGTCTCGACCGCGGCCGCGAGCGCCGTCCGCAACCCATTGCCGACCGGCTCATCGGCGAGGTAATTCGGCAGGGTGTCGACTAGCGAATAGCCGCGCGAGGGGCGTGCTCGCAGATCCGCCATGCGCACCGGACCCTTCGGCTCTTCCTTCAGCCCAAGCGTTTCGAGGCCCGACCCCATTTGATCATGGATCTGCCGGGTGCGATCGTCGGCGAGCAGCTGCGGGCTGGCGAGGAACGGCGCGAGCGGCACGCGCGCGATTGTGCCGTGCGACAGGAGAACATCGATCGCGATCAGCAGATAGGCGGCGGCGCTACCCTCGTGTCCAAGAATGTCGGCCAACACTGCCTCGACCGGATCGCCCTCATCGAGCCGCTTCTGGCTCCAAGCCTCCAGCGCCAGAAGCCCGGAGGCGGCCGCATATTCATTGCCGCGTCCCCGCGACCAGCCATAGCTCCAGGCCCAGGGGAAAAAGCGCAGCCGCTCGCCAAAGTCGACTGCGATACCATCATCGCCGGGCTCGCGCCTGTCGGTGCGAAACGCGATCGCCTTCTCGACCAGTGCCCGGATCAGCGCCAGTCCTTCAGCCGGCGCGGCATTCAGCAGGTCGAGAAACGGCGGTTGCGCGGGCGACGGCGGCAGATAGTCGCTGTCGGCAAAGCTGAAGGCGCGCTCCATCGCCCGGTCCCGCCGGCGCCGGCTGTCCTTCTTTTCGATCAGGGTCGACTGGACCATCGCCGCCAGTTCAGCCGGCGCGACCGGCGCGATCACGCTCGAGAATTGGCGCAGATTATCCATCTTGTGATGGTCGCCGTCGTTCGTGATCGCGGTGAGATAGGCCTTAAGCGCGTCCGGCGCGAACGAGCCGAGCAGCATCGTCATCAGCCGAAGCTTGTCGATCGTCTGCCGCCGTGCGTCGCTCGCCCAGCGCGCGCT
>JBKBRD010000612.1:0-1572 GCA_046292405.1 Allobosea sp.
GATCAGCCCGATATCGGGATAAGCATGGCGCGCTGCCAGCAAGGCCGAGCCGCCGATGGCGAAGGCGTGGAAACCGGCCTGTTCGATCAGTCGTGCCGAAAGCGCGTCATGCGCCAGCGGCGTGACGAGCGGAGTCTCGCAGGCCAGCGCGTCGCGGATTGACTTGCGGTTCATGGGCTCTGGGTCCGTTGTAGCGCTGCGGGGAAAAGCCAGTCGCTGGTAGCCTTCGCCGCGACACAATGGGCCTCGATCGCGCGCTGATGCTGCAACGTCATGGCGATCTCATCATCGCCGCGCATCAGGGCCTGGGCTCGCGCAGCAGCGATGCGGAAGGAATGTTTCACCCCGTCGGGCCCGGTCATGCTGGCGCTGGCAAGGTCGACATGGGCGCGCGGGTCATGACCGTTGACCTCGACGGCGCGCTTCAGCGCCTGGTAGGTGTCAGGCTCGATCAGCCCGGCGACGAGCCCGTTGCGGAACGCGTTCTCATAGAAGATATCGGCGAAGCTCGGCGCCAGCACACAACCGATGCCGAATTGCACGAGTGCCCACACGGCCGCTTCGCGCGAGCTGCCGCAGCCGAAATTCTCGTCGGCGAGCAGGATTTTCGCCTCGCGAAACGGCGGACGGTTCAGCACGAAGTCGGGCCTCTCGCTGCCGGCTTCATCATAACGCTGGCGGCCGAATAGACCCTTGCCCATATCCGCAGTCGCCGTTCGCAGCCAGACCGAGGGGATGATCGCATCGGTGTTGATATTGGCGACCGGCATCACCGCCATGATCCCGGAAATCTCGCGAACGGGCTTGTTCATGCGAGCCGCTCCTGCCTGACGTCGGTGATGTGCCCAGCCAGCGCGGCAGCGGCGACCATGGCGGGACTGGCGAGATGAGTGCGGCTGTGCGGGCCCTGCCGGTTCTCGAAATTTCGGTTGGACGTTGCGATGCAGCGCGCGCCCGGCGCAACGACATCGTCATTGATGCTGACGCACATTGAGCAGCCGGCCTCCCGCCATTCGAAGCCCGCTGCGCGGAAGATCGCGTGCAGGCCTCGCGCCTCGGCCTCGCGTTTCACTGACAGCGAGCCGGGAACGACCAGGCCGCGCACGCCGGCGGCGAGCTTGCGCCCCTTGACCACCTGTGCGGCGGCTTCGAGGTCCGAGATCCGGGAATTTGTGCAGGAGCCGATGAAGGCGACGTCGATCGGGATCCCGGCGAGCGGCATACCGGGAGAGAGCCCCATATAGTTGATCGCCTGGGCCATGCTGTCGCGACGCCTCGCGTCGTCGACGGTTGCCGGATCGGGCACATGGTCACTGACGCCGGCAACGTGCTCCGGCGTCGTGCCCCAGGTCACCTGGGGCGCGATGCTGGCGCAGTCGAACAGGACGTCGCGCACAAAAAGCGCGTCAGTGTCGCTACGCAGCTGGCTCCAGCTTGCGACGGCGCGGTCGAACGCCGCGCCTGACGGTGCAAATTCTCGGCCCTTCACATAGGCGAAGGTTTTCTCATCCGGCGCGATCAGCCCCAGTCTGGCGCCGAGCTCGATTGACATGTTGCAGACCGTCAGGCGCG
>JBKBRD010000613.1:0-1522 GCA_046292405.1 Allobosea sp.
AGCGGCGGCGTGATCTTCGCCAATGCGGCGGCGCGGACGCTGGCCGGGGCGGAGCCGCGCGATCTGCTCGGACGGGGCCTGCTCGACCGCGTCCACATCGCCGATCGCCCGCTGTTCCTGACGGCGCTCAGCGAGGCCGCCCACGGCGCTGGGCGGGCGACGATCTGCTTCAGAACCCTCTTCCTGCCGCGGAGCGAGGGAGAGGGGCCGCGCGCCCCCGTGTCGCTGTGGCTGGAGATGCAGGCTCACCGCATCGAGAACGCCGCTGCGGACGACGGCGTGGCTGTCGTCTGCGTCATGCGCGACGTCACCGCGCGCCTGGCTCTCGAGGTCGAGCGCGAGCGCGGCCATGCCGAAGCGGTGAAGGCGAGCGACATCAAGGGCCAGTTCCTGGCGACCGTCAGCCACGAGCTGCGCACGCCCCTGAACGCGATCATCGGCTTCTCGGAGATCCTCAGCGGCGAGTCGCAGGACTATCTGACTGCGGAGAAGCGGCTGGAATACACCAAGATCATCCACGAATCGGGCCATCATTTGCTCGATGTCGTCAACACCCTGCTCGACATCTCCAAGATCGAGAGCGGCGCGATGACCATCGACCAGGAGCCGCTCGACATCGGGGCCCTGGCCCGCGAATGCTGCTCGCTGATGGCGCTGCGGGCGCAGACCGGCGCCGTCGCCCTGGAGCAGGTGCTGGGCCCGGATCTGCCCTGCGTCAGCGGCGACAGGCGCGCCCTCAAGCAGGTCGTGATCAATCTGCTTTCCAACGCCGTCAAATTCACCCCCGCTGGCGGCCGTGTCGTCCTGGCCGTCGTGCGCGACGGCGATGTGATCGACCTCTCCATCGCAGACACCGGCATCGGCATCGCCGCCTCCGATCTGCCCAGGCTGGGCGAGCCCTTCTTCCAGGCGAGAGGGTCGTACAACCGTCCCCATGAGGGGACGGGGCTGGGGCTCTCCGTCGTTCGCGGCCTGGTCGGTCTGCATGGCGGCAAGCTCACCATCGAAAGCGCGCCAGGCACCGGAACCCGCGTCTGCGTGCGCCTGCCGATCGCCGGGGCCGCCAGCGACTCCCAGCCTGTGCGCATCACCACCCATGCCCGGGCGCCGCGCCGCGCCTTCGAGGCCAAGCAACCCGTCCGTCTGACCGCCTGACCCGAGAGCCCCTGACATGTCCGCGACCCTCGCCGCCCGCTCCAATGGCAATGCCACGCTCTCCGCACCGGCGAGGCGTCCGGCCAAGCCCCGCGGCAAGCCTGCGCTGCTGGCCCGCATCGGCCGGCTGGCGCTGAAGCGGCCGGGCCGGACCCTCACCTTCGTGTTGTTCTCGGCGGCAGCGGGCGCGATCCTCGCCAACGCGCTGTTCTTCCAATCCGCCCGCCATCCCGCCCCGATCATCGCCGCCCCTCCGACGGCCGCCCCGCAGCGCGCCGTCGAGCGCCGCGCCGAACCGCCGGCCGCGGCGCCCCAGCAGGCGAGCACGCCCGCGCCGCTGCCTCCATCGCGGCCGCAGGATTTCGCC
>JBKBRD010000614.1:0-1495 GCA_046292405.1 Allobosea sp.
CCGGCCGAACTTGTTGATCACCATCAGTTCGACGGGCCGCTCCAGCCCGGCGCGGATCGCCCCGCCGGCCGCGGCCAGCCCGGCCGCGTCGAGGACGCAGCCGCTGGCCTGGGCTCCACGCGGCGCGCTGATGGCGAAACGCTCGCCCGTCGCCAGGTTTTCCAGCACCATCGCGGGACAGCCGGTCTCGCACGCAGCCTGATTGTGCTGGACCACGCCGCCGAGCCTGAGGCCGCGCCGCTGCAAGGTCGCGGCCAGAGAAACCATGAAGGAATCGATCGGGAAGCCCGGATCGTAGAGGATGGCGGCCAGTTGCGTCATGCCGCTTCTTCCCATGAATGCCGCAGCGCGGCCAGAGCGCTTTCGTCGCATGCGCCCTTCGCAGCGCGTTGAAATCGCGGGAGAGTGTTGCAGCGCACCTACAGCCTGCACGGCGCCGAGCGTCTAGGCTGGAGCTGGTCGACGTCCTGCGCCTTCGCCGGTCGAGGCCCTCTCTGGTTGCGCTCCATGATCCGCCGTAACGCCCAAGGCCAAATCGATCCCGCGGCTGACGCCGCCCTTCTGCTGCGGCGCATCGGCTTCGCGACCCTGGCCGTCGCCCTGCCCTTGGCCTCGCTGGTCTCGCGCCGCGCCGCCGTGGTTCTGACGCCGATCGCGGTCGTCCTGCTGGTGATCGCCGCGCTGATCGAGTCGCCGCGCTGGTTCAGCGAGACGCTGAAGCGCGAGGTGCTGAGCAAGCCGGGGCTGATCCTGATGGGGCTGGCCGGCTGGGCGCTGCTCTCGCTGGTCTGGAGCCCCTACACCTTCTCGGCGACTGAGAAGGCGAGCCATCTGCTGCTCGCCGTGGCGCTGGGCTTCCTGGGCTCGGCGGCGCTGCCCGAACGTATGCGCGCCTCGAATCTCAACCTCGCCGCGCTCGGCACGGCGATCGCCGCGACCTTCGCACTAGGGCTGATCGTGTTCGCGGCCGTGCGCCAGGACGACACGCTCGCCGGCAGCGTCGAGCGCGGCATCAGCGTGATCCTGATCATGGCGTGGCCGGCGCTGGCCTGGCTTTTGTCGCGCGAGCGCGGCTTGAGCGCGCTCGGGCTGGCTCTGGTGGTGGGGCTGCTGGCGCTGACGCGGTTCCAGGAGGGCGAGACCATCGCGGTGATCTGCGGCGCGGTCGCGTTCGGGGCCGTCAGCGCCAACCGGCGCAAGGCCAGCGGGATGATTGCGGCGATCGTGGCGCTGCTGATGCTGCTCGCGCCGATCCTGCCCTTCCTGCTGATCCCGATCGTCTCGCTCTTTCCCGACAGCAGCGGCGACGCCGTGCAAGTGCTCGGCGTCTGGGCGGATGCGGTGGGCCGCGATCCCGTCAAGCTCTTCACCGGCCATGGGCTCGACACGGTGCTGCGCGGCCGCATCACCGGCATGTTGCCGAACACGACGCCGACGACGCTGCTGTTCGAGACCTGGTACGAGCTCGGCATCGTCGGCGCGGCGACCGCCTCGG
>JBKBRD010000615.1:0-1482 GCA_046292405.1 Allobosea sp.
CCGGGCTGATCAACGCGCTCGATCTCACCGGCCGCGACATCCAGTCGACCCGGCTTGTCGTCAACGGCGCCGGCGCCGCGGCCATCGCCTGCACGGAATTGCTGAAGGCGATGGGCTTCAAGCCCGACAACGTCATTCTCTGCGACACCAAGGGCGTGATCTACCAGGGCCGCACCGAGGGCATGAACCAGTGGAAATCCGCCCATGCGGCGGTGACCGACCGGCGCACCCTGGCGCAGGCGCTGGAGGGGGCGGACGCTTTCTTCGGCCTGTCGCAGAAAGGCGCCGTGACGCCCGAGATGGTCGCCTCCATGGCCCCCAACCCGATCATCTTCGCCATGGCCAATCCCGATCCGGAGATCACCCCGGAAGAAGTCCACGCCATCCGCGACGACGCGATCATGGCGACGGGGCGCTCCGACTATCCCAACCAGGTCAACAACGTCCTCGGCTTCCCCTACATCTTCCGCGGCGCGCTCGATGTCCGGGCCAACACCATCAACATGGAGATGAAGATCGCCGCCGCCGAGGCGCTGGCTTCGCTGGCCCGCGAGGATGTGCCCGACGAGGTCGCCGCCGCCTATCAGGGCGCCCGCCCGCGCTATGGCCGCGACTACATCATCCCCGTCCCCTTCGATCCCCGTCTGATCCATGTCGTGCCGGTCGCGGTGGCGAAGGCTGCGATGGAGACCGGCGTCGCCGGCAAGCCGATCGTCGACATCCCCGCCTACAAGGCGCAGCTCTCGGCCAGGCGCGATCCCGTCGCCGGCACGCTGAACCGCATCTTCGAGCGGGTCCGGCGCTATCCCAAGCGCGTCGTCTTCGCCGAGGGCGAGGAGGAGCAGGTGATTCGCGCGGCGATGTCCTTCGTCGGCCAGGAACTCGGCCACGCCATTCTGGTCGGGCGCGAGGAGCGCATCAACGAGACGGCCGCCCAGCTCGGCGTCGATCTCGCCGCCAAGGGCATCACCATCGCCAACGCCAGGCTCTCGCATCGCAACGCCGCCTACGCGCAATATGTCTATGAGCGGCTGCAGCGCCAGGGCTATCTCTTCCGCGACTGCCAGCGCCTGATCAACCAGGACCGCAACCATTTCGCCGCGGCCATGGTCGCGCTCGGCGACGCCGACGCGATGGTCACCGGCGTCACCCGCAACTACTCGATCGCGCTGGAGGAGGTTCGCCGCGTCATCGACGATCGCCCCGGCCACCGGCTGATCGGCGTCTCGATCGTGCTCTCGCGCGAGCGCACCGTCCTGGTCGCCGACACCGCCATCACCGAGATGCCGACGGCGCAGGAGCTCTCGGAGATCGCGATCGAGGCGGCCGGCGTGGCGCGCCGGCTCGGCTATGAGCCCAAGGTCGCGATGCTCGCCTTCTCGACCTTCGGCCATCCGGCCGGGGAGCGCTCGGAGAAGGTGCGCGAGGCGGTCAAGATCCTCGACGGCCAGCGCGTCGATTTCGAGTATGACGGCGAGATGG
>JBKBRD010000616.1:0-1461 GCA_046292405.1 Allobosea sp.
CTCTGGTGGCAGGGCTTCAACATGTCGGTGGCCGTCGCGGTCGGCTTCATCGCGCTCGCGGGCGTCGCGGCCGAGACTGGCGTGATCATGCTGATCTATCTCGACCAGGCGCTGAAGGAGGTTCGCGCACGCTGCGCCGTAGAAGGGCGGGCGTTCACCCGCGCCGATCTGCAGGAAGCCATCATGCTGGGCGCGGTCGAGCGGTTGCGGCCCAAGATCATGACCGTGATCGCGATTATGGCGGGCCTGCTGCCGATCCTTTGGAACACCGGCACTGGCTCGGAGGTGATGCAGCGCATCGCCACCCCGATGATCGGCGGCATGGTCTCCTCGACCGTGCTGACGCTTCTGGTGATCCCGGCGATCTACGGGCTGGTCAAGGGCTGGGGGCTGCCGAAGGCGGCGGCCGGGCTGTCAAGGCCACATCCGACGGATGGCGGCGTTAAGTCGGGCACGGCCGCCAGTCCGGCCATCGTGTCAGAGCCTGTCCAGTGAGCGATCCTGCGTCGTCATTCCAGCGCGCGGCGATAAGGTTTCAGGTCCGAGCATGTCGAGCACGGGGTATGGTGCGAGCGGCTCGCTGGTGGAGCGCTGGGCACGGCGCTTGCGATCAAGATGATCGCCTATGTCGGCGTTGCCCCGATCGCGGCTGCCTTCACTGAGCGCCTGCCGCGCCGGACCATGCTGGTCGGGCTCGATCTGGTTCGCGCGGCCGTCGCGCTGCTGCTGCCCTTCGTCTCGGAGATCTGGCAGGTCTATGTCCTGATCTTC
The DNA here is from genome assembly GCA_046292405.1 of Allobosea sp. Taxonomy (GTDB): domain Bacteria; phylum Pseudomonadota; class Alphaproteobacteria; order Rhizobiales; family Beijerinckiaceae; genus Allobosea. The sequence continues at coordinate 772 of JBKBRD010000616.1, forward strand.
GTCTTGCAGTCGGCCTCGGCTGCCTTCACGCCGACGTTCCAGGCGACGATCCCCGACATCCTGCCCGACGAGAAGGACTACACCCAGGCGCTCTCGCTCTCCCGTCTTGCATACGATTTGGAGAGCCTGCTGAGCCCTGCGCTGGCGGCGCTGCTGCTGACCGTGATCGGGTTCCACACCCTCTTCGCCGGCACGGTTTTCGGCTTCCTCGCCTCGGCTGCGCTCGTCATGTCGGTGGCCCTGCCGAGCCCGAAGCTCGGAGAACAGCGAGGCATCTATGAGCGCACGACGCGGGGCTTGCGGATCTATCTAGCGACGCCGCGCCTGCGCGGCCTGCTGGCGCTCAGCCTCGCGGTTGCGGCGGCAGGCTCCATGGTCATCGTCAACACGGTCGTGCTGGTTCAGGCGCAGTACGGCCTGACACAGCAGGCGACGGCGCTGGCTCTGGCGCTGTTGGGCGCGGGCTCGATGACGGCGGCCTTCGCGCTGCCGCGCCTGCTCGACCAGCTCGATGACCGCAGGCTGATGCTTGCTGCGGCGTCGCTTCTGCCAGCGCTTCTGCTGCTTGGCACGCTGGTTCCCGGCTTTTCCGAGCTGCTGCCGCTCTGGTTCGCGCTCGGCTTCGCCTACAGCCTGACCCAGACGCCGTCGGGTCGCCTGTTGCGCCGCTCGGCCCATGCGGAGGATCGG
>JBKBRD010000617.1:0-1458 GCA_046292405.1 Allobosea sp.
GCGCGATCCTCCGCGCCAGGGAGCTTGCGACCGAGAACGCCCTTGGGCCAACGCTCCTTGACGATGTCGCCGAGCAGTTTGTCGAGGATCAGCGCGTACCCGCCGATGTACCATTGCGGGGCCAGTCCGATCCGCGCGTGGATCGTGCCGACCTTGGTGACAGCCGCCACGTAATCCGCGTCGAAGGCGCCATCGGCGATCCGGTCCCAGTGCTGGTTCTGGCGGTTCTTGGCGCCGTCCATCTGCTGTTCGCTGCTGAAGAAGCGCGCCGTCTCGGGCACTTTCTTCATCTGCGCATAGAACGCGTCCAATGCTGCCGGCAGCGCTGCCGTGATGACGGGCCTGACGTCGGTGATGCGCTTCTTGGCTGCAGCATCGAGCTGCATGAAGCTAAGGCGCTGGTCCAGGCTGCTCGGCTTCGTCATAAAAACGTTCCTTTTCTGCGGGGCCTTGGGCCCTTGCCCATATAACAGGCCAAAATGGTTAATACTGTCTTCCATATTTCTCGCCTTGTATTCATTTATCAAATTTTGTATTCAATTCGCTAATTCATCGATCTTTTATGTATCCAGCGCCTTCTTACCCATGGGTATTCAACATCAGGAACAGACGGGATACTAACATCATGATTAGAGCCTCTCCCGCCGGGAAAATTCAGGAACGTATCGGGCGACATGTCGCTGAAGCACCGCTGAGGAAGCGGCGCGGCGATCGTCGAATCCTGAGATGTACAGAGTTGGCTAAATTCGGCGGCGACAGAACACTGGCGCTTGCGGGACACGCGGCTCAGGCGGATGAGGCCATAATGGTGGCCAAGTCCTCGCCGCCGATCCGCCGATTCCGGATCAATTGGTCAGCCAACGCCTTCTGCGCCGCCAGCATGGCAGGGGCGTGCAGGATCGCCATTGCGGCCCGGCTGCAGCGCGCCTGCAGCGCCGCCTCATCCGCTGGCGCCAGAAAGCGCAGGAAAATGCGCATTTGCGCGAGATCATCGGCATGCGACTGGATTTCGCCCGGGAACCACCTCGCCGCCTCGGCCTGGTTCCAGTAGATCATCTCGCCGCAATAGCCGCCACAGAGGATTGTCACCTCGGCTTCGGCGCGAACCCTGTCGGCTTCGCGCTCGCTTCGCATCGGCGTCGCATAGGGCATAAAGCAGGTTTCGCCCGAAACGCCATGCGGCGGGCGCAGCCACGCGTGGGTGATGCGACGCCCCAGTCGCCAGCCGACCAGGATATGGCCTGCCTCGTGGAACGCGCAGGCGGCGCGCCTGATCTCGACGGGGATGGCGTCCAAGGCGTTGCGCGACGTCATCGGGTCTCCTCCGCTCAGCCCGGCCCTCAGGCCATAATCCGGGGCGGGCGCGAGACACAAGTACGCTGCGGCTGGCGCAAGGGCAGATCGCCCCGCCAGCGCGGAGGCGCCACAGCACCCGCTCCCCATGGTCTATGCCTTCGC
>JBKBRD010000618.1:0-1431 GCA_046292405.1 Allobosea sp.
TGTTCCTCGACGTGCCAGACCATGCCGCCGTCGACCTCGCCGTCCGGCAATTGCACGAGGACCCCCGCGCCGCCCGCTATGTCTCGCTCGGCAACGCGCTGCTGCGGCGCTTGGCGCGGGAGCGCGACGCCGTGCTGGCCGAGGCGGCGGACCCGTTCCTCGACACGCCGGACTGGCTCGCCGACAGCTGGCGCGACGCCTATGGCGAAAAGACCGCCGCCGCCATCGCCCTCAGCCATCGCGAGGAGCCGCCGCTCGACATCACCGTGAAGCAGGATGCGCAGCTGTGGGCCGAGAGGCTCGGCGGGCTGCTGCTGCCGACCGGCTCGATCCGCCTGCGCGAACGCGACAGCATCACCGCCTTGCCCGGCTTCGCCGAGGGCGCCTGGTGGGTGCAGGACGCAGCGGCCGCGCTGCCCGTCAAGCTGCTCGCGCCTCAGCCCGGCGAACGCGTCGCCGATCTCTGCGCCGCGCCCGGCGGCAAGACCGCGCAGATCGCCGCGACGGGCGCCGCGGTCACCGCGGTCGATCGCTCGGCCCCGCGCCTGCGCCGTTTGCGCGCCAATCTCGACAGGCTGGGGCTGGCCGCCGAAATCGTCGCCGCCGATGTCGCCAGATGGCAGGCTGAGCCCTTCGATGCGGTGCTGCTCGATGCCCCCTGCAGCGCCACCGGCACGATCAGGCGCCATCCCGACGTGGCCTGGACCAAGCTCCCGGAGGATCGCGAGAAGCTCGTCGCGCTGCAGGCGCGGCTGCTCGACGCCGCCGCAAACCTGACCAGGCCCGGCGGCCGGCTTGTCTATTGCACCTGTTCGCTGGAGCGCGAGGAGGGCGAGGCGCAGATCGCAGCCTTTCTGCAGCGCCGCCCGGACTTCGCGCGCAGGCCCGTCCTGGCCGAGGAAATCGGCGGAATCGGAGAGGCCATCGACGCCCAAGGCGACTTGCGCACTTTACCCCATCAACTTCGTTTCGAGACATCCCGTCTCTCGGGATGGGCTGGATTTTACGCGAGCCGCCTGATCAGGCTATGACGGACCCAGGATTCGCATGGCGTGGGGACGCCATGTCGGGGGACGGGGCAAGCGCGGACATTGAGCGTCTGGTCTGAGCGAGGGGGACTGGCCCAGGCTGCAGTCGCGCGAGCGGCGTTGAAGACGCGCGGGCAGTTCGTCGGGCTGATGCGCCGGCTGCTGCCGTTCCGGCGCACCCCGGCGACCCGCCTGCTCTTCGCCCCGCATGATCTGCGCACCGCCGACCCCACGGCGGCGGCCGATATCTACTCCGGCTACTACGCCTTCGCCGGCCGCACGCTGCGCACGCATGGCGAAACCCCCTTCGACGCGGAGCCTCCGAGCGAGGCCTGGGCGGAGACCCTGTACGGCTTCGGCTGGCTGCGCCATCTGCGCGCCGCCGAAACCGCGCTCGCCCGCG
>JBKBRD010000619.1:0-1430 GCA_046292405.1 Allobosea sp.
TCCCTCCCTCTCGGATGACCGGTCGTCCAGGTCACACTGTGCGCGAACGGCTCGGCCTATACCCAAGACACGATCGCAGAGGCGCGAGTAGCCGAGCTCCACGAACGGCGACATTGCGATGCAGGCTTCATCGACGATCGCCGCCTCATGCGTGGGAGCGCTCGCGACGGTGAGCGAGATACGGCCGCGCCTGGCGCGAAGCCAGCGTCTTCGCGACGCTGACTGAAAGGCTGAAGACATGAGATTGTTATGTGGGTGGCGGTGCTGTCAGTCTAACGCTAACTTGTCTCCACTTCAGCCAGCGTAAGCCGCTGACTGATCTTCCCCCGCAAAAGTGGACGGGGTTAAGCCGCTCTGCGTTCGGCCTCGGCGGGGCTGATATAGCCCAGTGACGAGTGCAGGCGACGGGGATTGTAGAAGCCCTCGATGTATCCGAACAGATCTCGCCGGGCCTGGTCTCGGGTTGCGTAGACGCGGTGATGGACACGCTCTGTTTTGAGGGTGTGGAAGAAGCTCTCCATCGGGGCATTGTCCCAGCAGTCGCCCTTGCGACTCATCGACGGGGTGATGCCGGATCGGGCGAGAGCCAAGCGGTAAGCTTCTGCTGCATATTGGATCCCGCGATCCGAATGATGGATCAGGCCGGGCGCGGGCCGCTGGCGCTCGACGGCCATGTTGAGGGCGTCGAGCGCGATCTCGGTGTGCAGGGTCTGGCGCATGGACCAGCCGACGATCTTGCGGGTGTGCATGTCGAGGATGGCGGCGAGGTAGAGCCAGCCTTCACCGGTCGGGATGTAAGTCAGGTCGGCGAGCCAGACCTGGTTGGGCGCCGCCGCTTCGAAGTTGCGTGCCAACCGGTTGGGCGCGATCGGATAGCCGTGACGGCTGTTCGTCGTCCTGGCCCGACGCGGCAGGGCCGCCAGCCCTCGAAGGCCGGCGCGGCGCATCAGCCGCTCCACACGGGATCGTCCGACCCGACGCCCATACCGGCGAAGCGTGGCGTGGATGCGCGGCGAGCCGTAGCAGCCGCTGCTCTCGGCGTGGATCAGCCGAATATCCTCGGTCAGCTCGCGGTTGGCGACCGACCGCCGGCTCTCGGGGCGACCGCGCCAGGCGTAGTATCCGCTGGCCGACAAGCCGAGGACCGCGCACATCACGCGGACCGGCCAGACCTGACGATGCCCATCGACGAACCCGAACTTCATCGGGAGGTCGCTCCGAAGATGAGCGCGGCTTTTTTTAGGATGTCCCGCTCCATCCGAAGCTGACCGTTCTCCCGCCGCAACCGGGCCACCTCAGCCGCCAGATCCGACGGCGACGGGGACGACGCCTGCGTTGTGGGGCGCCGCGACGTCCCCGTCGCTAGCACCCCGTTCGCACGGTCCCGGGCCTGGTTAAGAAACTCTCCGCCTGGGACGACTATTGCGAAG
>JBKBRD010000620.1:0-1424 GCA_046292405.1 Allobosea sp.
ATCCGGCCATCGCCCCGCCGCAACCAGGTGAAGGTCGTAGTATAGCCGCCGGCGTAGTATTCGGTGGTCTCCTGCCATCCTTCAGCCTTGGCATCCTGGTTCGCCAAGGCAACCGAGAGAACCAGTGCGCAAATGCCGCTTCCAAGCGAGGGACCGGAAAACCCTTTGGGCTGCGCCACCCGTGTCTGATTTCGAAACAGTCTGTGTCATCCTGATCATCCCATAGTTAATCTATGGGAATATTCGCAACCTTCGGGCCAGCGGACGCCGGGCAGGCTGTGGCTGGTGGCGAAACCGATTCGATGGTGAGGCCCTATCCGCAGGAGATCGCGTGGCGCTGCTTCCTGACAGCGGATGAGCCGGCAAAGCAGAAGCCCTGATGTCATCCCACCGGCGATGATGGCGGATTTCCGCAGGCAGGCCGAGGCGCGCGACGGCCGCCCTCGCAGTGTCGCAGCGGCGGCCTTCATCGTTGCCGTCTGGGGAGCAAGCCTCGCGGAAGCTGGCCCCTGGGCTGCGCGGCATTTTCGCGGATGACGCCACGCACCCAGGCTCTCGGATCAGAAGAGCTCCTTCAGACCGAATTCCGTCTCGATCTGCGCCCGGTAGCGGAACTCCTGTGCTCGCCTGATCGTCAGCAGCGGGTCGATGCCGATCTCCCGCAGCCTGGCCGCGATCGCGTCGGCGTCGGGATGGTCGAGCGAGACGCTGCGCAGGCGCGCGCCGAGGTCCGGGATCGTCGTCATCGAGCGGGGCCTGCCGCGCCTGTCGATCAGGGAAGGAACCGCGCCGTCCAGTGGCAGGGAGCCATCGATGGGAATCGCGAAGTCGAATGTAGGCGCCGAAGCCGGCAGCGCGACCTTCCGGCCGAATAGGCCCTCGCGCCCGGCTAGGATCGTATCCATGCCATCGACCCTGGCGACCCAGCCTCGCAGACGCTGTCCGGCATCCCATTCGCGCCTGATCTTGTTCTGATCGTTCAAGCCGAACCAGCGCGCCGCTTCAGGCGGACCAGCCTCGGGGTCGAGCGCGACGATCTCCAGATAGATCGCGCCACCCAGCTGCAGCAGGTGGTTATGCGAACCCATCCCGACATGGCGCTGGCCGAAGGGGACATCCAGGTCCAGGCATGACCGCACATGCCGAACGCCCTCTTCCAGGATCGGAGCGATGATGGAGAGATGATCGATGGTCAGCATGTCTCGATCAATGTGATGGGCGTGCGCCCTGAGGCAACTGACGGAGCCATTCACCGCGACAGGTTGCGACCAAACGAAAAAACCCGCCCCAACGCATGCCGGGGCGGGCTTGAACCATTGCCTTGCCGCTCAGAGCTGGGCCAGCAGGGCCTCGGCGCCGGAGACATCGGCCTTGCCCGGCGCGTCCTCGACGTTGAGCGCGGTGACGACGCCATCGTCCACGAT
>JBKBRD010000621.1:0-1383 GCA_046292405.1 Allobosea sp.
CAGAGGCGAAGACGAAAAACAGCGACCGGGAACGTCCCGACGCAGGTTCACCATACGAATGCCGGACTGCCGATCAACCGCGATCATGTCACCGGAAGGCCTCAGGGGGTTGTTTGAACCCCGGTGTTGCAGTGACGCCACGCTTTGAACCCCGAAATTTACGGAGTGTTCACCGTGTCGGGCCGCAAACCCCGCAAAAATCTGATTTTTCAGCGGGCGACGAAGCGCGCACTGAAGAAGGCGAGCCGAATCCTCCGGCAATCCGACTCAGTATTCCCACTCGGCGCCCAGGCCGACGGCGGCGCTGCCGTCGATTCCGGTTTCCGCCTGGAGCTTGAGCCGACGCGTCAGGTCGATGCCGACCGAGACGCCGCTATCCTCGGGCTTGGCGCCGGCTTTGACGCCGAGCGTGACGTTGTTGCCGATGGAGCGGGAGACGCCGACGGTCGGGCCGCCCTCCCCGAACTGGATGTCGAGGTTGTCGACGCCCAGAGACCGGCGCACCCGCTCGAAGGAATCGTCGCCGCCGGCGCCGGAGAACTGCGCGGCGGCCTGCGCCAGCTGCAGCGCCTGGAACGGTGAGAGCGAGCCCGAGGCGCGCGCGAACAGGATGCGCGACAGCACCTCGTCCTGCGGCAGGTCCGGCTGCGAGGTGAAGGCGAAGCTCGGCTGGTCCGCCGGTCCCGTCACCAGGATCTGCGCCGTGACCTGACCGGCGCGGGCCTGGGCGATGAAATCGAGGTCGGGAATCACGCCGCCGCTGAAGGTGACGCGGCCGCGGGAGAAATCGAGCCGCTGGGTCGCGACAGACAAGCGGCCGCGACGCAGCTCGAACGCGCCGTCGACGGCGGGGTTCGCCAGCGTGCCGCCGATCCGCAACTGTCCCCCGAGCTCCGCGTCGATGCCGCGACCGCGAATGAAGACGCGGCTCGGCGCCGAGACGGCCAGCGCGAGCGTGGCGTTGAACGGCGGCGGCGCGCGGTTGCGCGTGGCGCCGGCGCTGCGGGTCTTGCTCTCGGCGGCAAGCCGGGCGGCGGCGGTTTTCGTCGGCCGGACATGGCGGATGCCGTCGACGGGCTGAAGCGAACCGGGCAGCCGGTCGGGAACCGCGACATCGAGCGAGATCACGTCGACGCGGCCGCCAATGGTGGGATTGCGCGCGAGCGGGCCCGACAGATCGAGCGCGAGATTGGCGACGGCCGTGACGATGCCATTGGCGACGAGCTGAGCGCGCGTCCCATTGATGCGCAGCTGGCCCGGAAAACCGGCGGCCGGGTCGACGCGGATCTGCCCGCTCGCCTGGAGCGTGCCGCCATTGGCGGTGCTGGCCGAGGCGCGCTCGATCGTGAGCGCATCGCCATTGGCGGCCAGCCGCGCCTCGAT
>JBKBRD010000622.1:0-1337 GCA_046292405.1 Allobosea sp.
TGAGGCTTCCAGATCAAGCGTGAGAACGGGTTCTCTAGCCGGCCAGGGCGGCCCGGGCGTCGGCTTTAATCCGGTCGATCATGGCGCGCACCCCGTTGGAGCGCTGCGGCGTCAGATGCGCGGCGAGGCCGAGCTTCTCGTAGATCGTAAAGGCGTCGGTCGCCATGATCTCGCCCGCGGTCCGGCCGGAATAGATCGCCAGCGCCAGCGCCACCAGGCCGCGCACGATATGGGCGTCGCTATCGCCCGCGAAGGCCAGCCGCGCCTGCTCGCCGGCGCCCTCGGTGGTGGAGACGAGCCAGACCTGGCTCGCGCAACCGCGCACCTTGTTGGCCTCCGTCTGCGCGCTTTCGGGGAAGGGCGGCAGCCCTTTGCCGAGCTCGATCAGGTACCGGTAGCGATCGTCCCAATCGTCGAGCAGCTCGAAATTGGCGATGATCTCGTCGAGTTGGGGATTCATGGCCTGTCCGCACCGGGGCCGTGGCCAGGCCACGGCGGATGGCAGCGTCTTCGGCGCGTCCTGCGCCTCCGTCAAGCGCCGTCCCGTCGCAGGCGGTCAGCGCAGCGCGGAATTTCTGATCGATTCGGCTTGCGCTTTCGCGCCGGCTGCCGCCAAGCCCATCAGCCGCTCGCGCGTCGCGGGGTCGAGCCCGGCGAGGATCTGCGCCGCTTCCCGCGCCGCCGTGACGCCATGCAGCGACGTGCCGAGAGCGGCCTTCGCGTCGATCGGCCCCGGCGCCTTTGCCGCCTCGCGCGCCGCAGCCGGCGTCTCGCCGCCCGCCGTCCGTTCGCCGAGAACCGGCGAATTCAGGGCGATCACGCCGATCACCGCGATACTGCGCAGTATATAGGCCATAGCCTGTCCCCATCTCAGCCGGGAGGCGCTCGTCGATCGCCCGGCGCTGTCCTGCCACCCGCGCAACCATACGCAGCGACCCGAAACATCGGGTTTTGGCGATCGCTCGCATTTGATGCGAATGCGCGGCGCGATCTTCAGCTTCCGTTCACCCTGACGGAACAATCCGACGGCGCGGTCCGGCCGGCTTCAAATCTCCTAGGCGTTTGTATTCATTGATATTCATCGGGTCGAACAGGGAAATTGCCCGGGTCCGCGGCGGCTGCCTTTAAATCCCGCTTAAACCGGGCGCGGCGAGGATGGTCTCAACACGGGCGGCTTGGCCCGCAGAGGTTGTGCGTTGCGCTTTCCCATCACGATAACGGCGATCAGGACACAGGTGGCGGAGCTGATCCACCCCTCCGTCCTGCCTTCGGGTCCGGGCTGGCCGCTTCACGAGTGGTTCGTCCTGTCGCGCCTGGCCATCGGCGTCCTGGGCCTT
>JBKBRD010000623.1:0-1163 GCA_046292405.1 Allobosea sp.
GCGCGCCTGCAGCTGGGCCGCGAGCCGCGCCCGCTGCCGAAGCTGACGCTCGATCCATCCGTGAGCAGGCTCGAGGATTTCTGTTACGAGGACATCGCAATCGAAGGTTACGACCCCCATCCCGTGATCAAGGCGCCGATCGCGGTCTGAGGAGGGGGAGCGGGTGGCCGAACCGAGCTCACAGCAGTTGCAGACGCTTGCGCTCATGCGGCTTGACGATGCGCGGGCGCTGCTGTCGGCGAACCAGTTTTCGGGCGCCTATTATCTCGCCGGCGATGCCGTGGAATGCGGGTTGAAATCAATCATCGCGCGTTCCTTTCGCGAAACGGTGATCCCCGATCGCGCCCTGGTGCAGCGCGTCCATACGCACAACCTGGTGGAGCTTGTCGGCCTTGCCAATTTGAGGCCCGCCCTGGACCGGAGAATTCGTAGCTCCGACAGCTTTCGCGCCAGCTGGTTCGTGGCGAGCGACTGGAACGAAGCGTCCCGATATGAAATCATCCTGTCGCCGATGGCGGAACTGATCGTCGATGCGGTTGGCAGCGAACCGGACGGTATTCTTCAATGGCTGAGAGAGCATTGGTAACATCCGACATCGAAGCCGCCAAAAAGCTGGTGGCGTTTCTCGATTCGAATGGATTTCCGGTGAAGGCTGCGCTGTGGCTGTATGAATCCGAGGCGGAGCGCTGGCGGTTCGTTATCAGCCTGCAGGAAAGGCGCGACAGCCTCGCCTCGTTCTATCTGGATCTTGCGCGCGTCTTCAATGAGCGAGGCCTCGACGCCGGACTTCTGGAACTGGACCGCGTTAAACTCGTCGATGCGGACCGGCCCCTGATCAGATCCCTGTCCAAAGGCTACAGGGGCCTGCAAACGGAGGGCCGCAGGTTGTCCAACGAACAGGTCGACGGACATTTCTTCGAAGACGCGCTCATCTTGCGCCTACCCGCCTGAAAGCCACTCCCCATGTCGCTGACCATTCGTTCCGCCCGTCCGGGCGAAGCCGGACTTGTCCTGTCCTTCATCAGGGCGCTAGCCGAGTATGAAAAACTGAGCGACGCGGTCGTGGCGAGCGAGGCCGATATCGCGGCGGCGCTGTTCGCAGACCATCCCAAGGCCTTTTGCGACCTCGCCTTCTGGGACGGGGAGCCGGTCGGCTTCGCCGT
>JBKBRD010000624.1:0-1035 GCA_046292405.1 Allobosea sp.
CCATCATCAGGCGACGCCGAGCTTCTTCTGCAGCGAGGATGACGAGGTGGTGTACTGGAAGGTCAGGCGCTTGTCGGGATAGACGTAGCGGTGGATCTTCTGGGCGGCGAGCGCGGCCTCGTGGAAGCCCGAGAGGATGAGCTTGAGCTTGCCCGGATAGGTGTTGATGTCGCCGATGGCGAAGATGCCCGGCGTCGAGCTCTCGAATTTCTCGGTGTCGGCCGGGATCAGGTTCTCGTTGAGGTTCAGCCCCCAATCGGCGATCGGCCCGAGCTTCATGGTCAGCCCGAAGAAGGGCAGCAGCGTGTCGCAGGCGACTTCGAAGGGCTGGCCGTCGCTGTCGCGGCAGATCGCGGCCGAAAGCGTCGCGCCGTCGCCCTTCAGCCCGGTGACCTGGCCGATGCGCAGATCCATCGCGCCCTGCGCGACCAGCGCGCGCATCCGCTCGACCGAATGCGGCGCGGCGCGGAACTCGTCGCGGCGGTGCATCAGCGTGACGCGCCTGGCGATCGGCTGCAGGTTCAAGGTCCAGTCGAGGGCGGAATCGCCGCCGCCGACGATCAGGATCTCGCGGTCGCGGAAGCTCTCCATCTTGCGCACCGCATAGAAGACGCTCGTGCCCTCATAGCGCTCGATGCCGGGGATCGGCGGCTTCTTGGGCAGGAAGGAGCCGCCGCCGGCCGCAACAACCACGCATTTGGTCTCGAACACTGTGCCGGCGTCGGTCGTCACGCGGAAGCGCGGCGCCTCTCGCGTGCCCAGCGTCTGCACGCTCTCGATCATCTGGTTGAGATGGAAGGTCGGCGCAAACGGCTTGATCTGCTCCATCAGATTCTCGACCAGCCCCTGGCCGGTGACGATCGGAAAGCCCGGAATGTCGTAGATCGGCTTCTCCGGATACAGCTCGGCGCATTGCCCGCCGACCTTGGGCAGGATGTCGACCAGATGCGCCTTGATGTCGAGCAGCCCGAGCTCGAACACCGCAAACAAGCCGCAAGGCCCAGCCCCGACAATCACGACATCGGCGTGGATGAT
>JBKBRD010000625.1:0-1023 GCA_046292405.1 Allobosea sp.
GCGTTCCGCCTGGTGATCGGGGGACCCAGTCGTTCGCCCCCCATCCCTGCCCTTCCCCACGAGGGGGAAGGGTTCTACCGGCGCGCCAGCCGACTGCCTGAGCACAAAACATTTCTGGTTCGCCCGGATCGTCGCGCGGATCGCCTCGCCGGGAATCTCCAGGAAGCGCTCCTCGAAGGCGCCCATCAGCACCACCGGCCATTCGACCAGTCCGGCGACCTCCTCCAGCAGCCCCTCATCCTCGACCAGCTCGAGCCCCTGCGCGAAGGCGAGGTTGCGCGCGTCGGAGAGGATGATCTCCTTGCGCCGGTCGGCGTCGAGCACCACCCTGGCCTTCTCCAGCGCCGCGACATAATCGTCGAAGCGCCTAACCGTAATCGGCCCCGGCGCATGGAAGCGGTGGCCATAGGTGACGTTGCCGGAGACGATGCCGTCGACCTCGAACGCCACGACCTCCGGCTCCTCCGTCTCCGCGCCGAAGGTGCAGAGGATGGAATGCAGCGGCCGCACCCAGCGCAGGCTGGCGCCGGCGGCGGAGGCCGCGCCCCAGCGCATCGATTTCGGCCAGGGGAAGCTGCGGATGATCGCGGGCACGATCTCGGCGATCGCGGCGACCGTCTCCTGCCCCGGCTTCTCGATGATCGCGACGTAGGAATCGCCCTTCTTGGGATCGCTGACGATGGTCGCCTGATCGAGCGAGGCCAGCCCGGCCGCTTTCAGGAAGCCCTGGACCGCGGCGTCGGGCGCGCCGACGCGCGGCCCCTTGCGCTCCGCGCGCGGGTCGCGGCCGCGCACGGGAAGCCCCGCGACATGCAGGGCCAGCCGGCGCGGCGTGGCGAAGGCTTTTGCGCCCTCATAAATCAGCCCGCGCTCGACCAACGCATCGGTGACGAGCTTCTTGAGGTCGTCGGCCGCCTTGCGCTGCATGCGGGCGGGAATCTCTTCGGAGAAGAGTTCGAGGAGAAGATCAGGCATTGGATGCGTCACCGGAGATTGCTTTGAGAATGTCGCGTGCGACGTAGA
>JBKBRD010000626.1:0-1005 GCA_046292405.1 Allobosea sp.
GGCCGGGGGCGATCATGAAGGATAGCGAAGCGGGCGGGGGCGTGTCTGCGGGCTTCGAGCCGTCCCGGGCCGAGCGCGCGGTCGAGGGGTTTCTCTCGGCGAGCCGCTGGCTGCTGGCGCCCTTCTACGTGCTGCTGGTCTTCGCGCTCGGCGGATTGCTGGTGAAGGCGCTGCAGGAGGCCTGGCATTTCCTCAGCCATATCGTCGTCGCGACCGAATCCGAGGTGATTCTCGGCGTGTTGGCGCTGATCGACCTCACCTTCACCGGTTCGCTCATCGTCATCGTCATCTTCTCCGGCTACGAGAATTTCGTCTCGAAGATCGATTCCAGCGCCCATCGCAACTGGCCGGAATGGATGTCGCAGATCGATTTCTCCGGTCTCAAGCTCAAGCTGATCTCCTCGATCGTGGCGATTTCCGCGATCCAACTGCTCAAGGCCTTCATGAACGTCAAAGGCGCCAGCGACCGGGATCTGATGTGGTATGTCGCCATCCACGTCGTCTTCGTCGTGTCCGGACTGCTGATGGCGCTGACGGACAGGATCTCCGGCGAAGGCCACGGCAAGGCGGGGCCGAACGGGCATTGAACTGTCGCCGCGGCCGGCTTCCGTCGCAGATTCCGCCGAATATGGCGGGTTTGTGTTGGCGGCGCCCGGGTTGCGCTTGAAATCTCAGGCGGAAACAGGCCAGTTTGAGCCCCTGTCGCGGCCCGGTCCGGGCCAGAGGGAGACGATCATGACAATCAAGAAGACTCGCCGCTTCGCATTGGCGCTTGCCGGGCTCGGCGCCGTGGCGCTCGGCACGGCCGCTTTCGCCCAGGCCCCCGCCTTCTTCCGCATCGGCACCGGCGGTACCGCCGGCACCTACTACCCCGTGGGCGGCATGATCGCCAACGCCGTCTCGCAGCCGGGCAAGCTCATTGCCACGGCGCAGGCCTCCAACGGCTCGCTGGCCAACGTCAACGCCGTGGCCAGCGGCGCCATCGAGGCGGGCTTCTCGCAGTCC
>JBKBRD010000627.1:0-894 GCA_046292405.1 Allobosea sp.
GCTATGGAAAGAAGACGGTTCTGACGGATGACGGGTCTCTGGAGCTGTCGATACCGCGAGACCGGCAATCGAGTTTCGATCCGCAGCTTCTGGCCAAGTATCAGCGGCGGTTTCCCGGCTTCAATGACAAGATCATCTCGATGTATGCGCGCGGTATGAGCACCCGTGAGATCGCCGGTCATGTGCAGGAACTCTACGGTGTGGACGTCTCTCCCGATCTGATCTCGGCGGTGACGGATGCCGTTCTCGACGAGATTACAGCCTGGCAGGCCCGTCCGCTGGAGCCCGTCTACCCGCTGGTGTTCTTTGATGCGCTCCGCGTCAAAATCCGCGACGAAGGCACGGTGCGCAATAAGGCCGTTCACGTCGCTCTCGGCGTTCGTGGCGACGGAACGAAGGAAATCCTCGGGCTTTGGATCGAGACCAACGAGGGCGCGAAGTTCTGGCTGCGCGTCATGAACGAACTGAAGAACCGTGGTGTTGAGGATATCCTGATTGCCGTCGTGGACGGCCTGAAAGGCTTTCCCGATGCCATCAACGCGGTCTTTCCGGAAACCACCGTGCAGACCTGCATCGTCCACCTGCTTAGAAACTCGCTGGATTTTGCCTCCTGGAAGGACCGCAGGGATCTGGCCCGCGCACTGAAGCTGATCTATTCGGCCGTCGATGGCACGGCTGCCGAAGCCGCCCTGACCTCGTTCGAAGGGGGTTTTTGGGGCCAGAAATTCCCGGCTATCGGCCAGATGTGGCGGCGCGCCTGGCAGGAGGTCATCCCCTTTTTTGCCTTTCCCAAGGATGTCCGGCGGATCATTTATACGACGAATGCCATCGAGGCCTTGAATTCCAAGCTACGCCGCGCGGTACGGGCAAGGGGCCACTTCCCCTCTGACGAGG
>JBKBRD010000628.1:0-876 GCA_046292405.1 Allobosea sp.
GATCGACAGGTCGAAGTCGCCCGGCTGGGCCGAGAAGACCCGCTCGATGTAGATCGCGGTGTCGACCTGCTCGATCCGGACGGTGACGCCGATCTCCGCGAGCTGCTGCTGCACGAGCTGGGCGATCTGCGCCATGACGGGGTTCGAGGTGTCCACGATGAGGTCGAGCTCGACGTCTCCGGCGCCCGTCTCCTCGATGGTCGCCCTCGCGTCCTCGATCGCGGCCTGCTCCGAGGGCAGCTCGTCGACCCGGCAGGCGCCGGGCAGGTTCGAGGGGGTGATGCCGGTGGGGGTCGTTTCGCCGGCGAAGACGATGTCGGCGATCGCCTGGCGGTCGATCGCGGTGTTGATCGCGAAGCGGACGTCCTGGTCGTTCAGCGGACTGTCGGGCTTCTGCGAGTTGACGAGGACGTAGTAGAAGTCGCTCTGCGTCTGCTTGACGATCTGGAGGCCCTCGTTGCCGCCGAGCTGCGACAGCGAGTCGATGTTGACGAACTTCGCCATGCCGGTGCTGCCCTCGCGGAGCGCGGCCTGCCTGGTCGACTCCTGACCCACGATCTGCAGTTCGAGGGTCTGCACGGCGAGGTTGTCGCCGCCGTGCCAGTCGGGGTTCGCGGTGAAGGTCCACGATTCGTCCTGCCGGTGGTCGGCGACGAGGTACGGGCCGGTGCCGAGCATGGTGGTGGTGAGGTCGACGCTGCCGTCGTTCACCTCCTCCATGGGGAGGATGGCGGCCGGCGTGTTCGCGAGCGCGGCGAGGAACGGCACGTACGGGCTGCCGAGCTTCACGGTGACCTGATCGTCGCCGGTGGCCTCGATGGACTCGACGGGGCCCATCTGGCCGGACCACACGCTCATGCTCGCGACCTGGCGCTC
>JBKBRD010000629.1:0-862 GCA_046292405.1 Allobosea sp.
CGGAGCTCTACGTGCTGGCGACGGGGTATCGGCGGAAGGTGGAGGCGATGGGGGCCGAGGAGACCAGCCCAGCCTGAGCGCGGCGACTAACGCTTTGGCGGCCATTGCCTTGCGGCGTGAAGCAGACGGAGAATGCGCACGCCGCCTTCCGCCAGATCGTAGATCAGCACGTAGTTTTCATGGGCCACGAGTTCGCGTGTGTCGTGGACGCGCCCAGGTCGGCCGAGGGCGGGATGGTCTGCAAGCCGCTGCGCCGCTGCGGAGAATCGCGCATCCAGCGCAAGCGCTGCCGCCGGATTGTCCTGCTCGATATGGTCGTAGATTGCGTCTCGGTCGCGCAGCGCCTCGACGGTCCAGACGACCTTGCGCATTAACGCGTCGTCAACCGCCGGCGGGTCGCCGCCCGGCGCTGAGCGAAGTGGGCTTCGGCTTCGTCAGCGCCCACCACCTTGCCCGAATTAGCGGCCTCGATACCGATCTCGACCTGCTGGCGGAACCAATCGTCGTGCTCGTCAGCCTGCTTCTGCCGCCGGACGAAATCGCGCATGAAATCGCGCAGCAGCTGAGCGCTGGAGCGATCCTGGGCCTTGGCGGCGGTCGCGAACGCGCTCTTCAGGCTTTCCTCGACGCGGAAGGTGAAAGTCGCCTCGCTCATGCGTCAGGCCTCCGTGTTACAGGCGTAGTGCATGATAACACCAATCTGGCGTGAATGGGAGTTTCGAGAGCCCATCACCCCGGCGGCTTCTGGTCGGCGATCGCCTCGGCCGTCGCGGCTGCGGCGCCTTAGGCTGCGCGGGGGACGATCAGAGCCAGCACCGGCTCCAGCCCGCGCCTGGCCTCCATCAGGTCGTAATCCGTCTGC
>JBKBRD010000630.1:0-784 GCA_046292405.1 Allobosea sp.
GGCTTGGGGCGCTGGCGCCAGCTTGGAGCAGGGGTGTCGTCGGCTTCGTCTTGCATGGGCGAGCCATAGTCGCTTCGGGCGATCTTGTCTCGCGGAAGGCGCATGCGGGTCAGGAGTTGGTCGCGTCGATCTTTTCGGCCAACCAAGTCTTGATCAGGGACTGATAGGGGACATCGCGCTTGTTCGCGGCGATCTTGATGCGTTCCAGCAAAGCGTCCGGCAGCCGAATTGAAATCGCGGTCGTGGATGGCCTGAGATTGGGGAGACGCGCAGGACGGGCCTTGCTCCAATCGAGGTAGTCGGCGGAATCATGCGTTTCCCAAAAGGCCCGTTCCTCCGCCTCGCTGGCGAAGGAAGGTAGGGGTTCAATGGCCCTTGGCATAGTAGCCTCGCTCCCTGCGGCTCATGTCACGAGCGGAGATGATGCGGATCAATGTCGCCTCGCCTCGCACCGTGAATGTGATGTGCAACAATCGTCCTTGATCTGACCGCCCAAGAGCGTGCCATCTATCCTCTGCCTCGCTGTGCTTGATGTCCGGCAGGAGCAATAGCGGCTCGTTGAAGAAGGTCTGTTCGCATTCAAGCTGGCTCACCGCATGCTTTGCGGCGTTCTTTCGGATGTTGCCTTCATCCCAATCAAACCCGACAAGACGCCGCAAATCAAGCATTTGTATATTACCATCATATACATCGGCTCGGCGCTCCTACCTATCGCGCCAGCACCTTCATGGCGCCGTCCAGCCCGTCCAGCGTCAGCGGGAACATCCGGCCGCCCATCAGCCCG
>JBKBRD010000631.1:0-755 GCA_046292405.1 Allobosea sp.
TTCCTACAAGAACTATTACAGGGCGGGCGACCGGTTTTCCTTCAAGGGCGACGACCCGCTCAATGGCATAGGTCTGGTCGCGCCCCAGTTTCACGGCACCCATGTCGCCGGCATCGTCGCCGCCAACAGAGACGGCACGGGGATGCACGGGGTGGCGTTCAACGCCAGACTGTTCGCGGCGATCACCAGCGATCCCGGACCCGAAGATGGGGTCGTGGCCGGCAACGACGCCAATGCCTATCGCGCCGGCTTTACGGCTCTCAAGGCCAGCGGCGTCCGCATCATCAACAACAGTTGGGGGATCGGGTTTCTTGGGAACCTGGGCGCCGGCCCTTCCACGAGGGCGAGCCAGACGGACACGATCCAGCAGTACTTCTCCGCCCCCAATGATGGAACCATCAACGCTACGGCCGCAACGGCTCGCTCCGGCATCTTGCTGGTGAAAAGCACGGGCAACAAATTTGGTTCGGAGCCGGACGCCATCGGCGCTTTGCCGTATTTTCGACCGGATCTGGAAGATACCTCGATCACCGCCGCCAATTTGTCCGGGGATGCGCTGAGTTCAAGCTCCAGCATCTGTGGCATGACCAAGTATTACTGCATATCCGCGCCGGGCACGTCGATCATCAGCGCAAGATATTTCGGCGACAAGGACGAAAACTCTCCTGGCTACACCGCGGCGTCGGGGACGTCCATGTCCGCCCCGATGATAGCGGGATCTCTGGCGCTTCTGATGGAGCGCTTCCCCTATATGA
>JBKBRD010000632.1:0-740 GCA_046292405.1 Allobosea sp.
CATGACCTGCGCGCCGATGCGGTCTTCCTCGCGCCCTGGCGGCTGCCGAATCACGTGCCGGGGGTGTTCGCGCTCAGCCTGTGAGGTTCTGGCCTGCTTTCTGTCCCGGCGCCTGATTCAACTCCGGGTCGCTATCGCCAGCCCCGATCATCGCCGTGAGCATCAGCGTAAGCCTGTCGAGGTCGGCGCCTTCGAGTGAGCCGATCACCCGGCCGATCTTGGCACGGACGACCGCCATGATCTTGTCGACCATGATGTCGGAGGGACAGAGCAAAGCGTTGGCCTGCGAGGGCTCGACCGGCAGGCGGTAAAAGGGCAGGTCGCGCCGATGGCTCGTGATCAGGCAGACCAGGATGCTGTCTGTCGATGGAAGATGATCGGACTGGATGATGACCGCCGGCCGCGGCTTGCCGTAATCGCCCGGCAGTGCGACCGTCACGAGGTCTCCGCGCTTCCAGTCCGACATCGGATCAGTGCTTGTCTGGCGAGGCCGAACCCGGTGGCGGACCCTCCGGACCCCAATCATAGGGTTCCAGCCCCCAATCCAGCGTCGCCGCTTCGATGAAGGCCAATATCTCCCGCTCCTCCGCGGCTCCGCGCAGGATCTCCGCCTGCCGCGCCGCCTCTTCGGCGAAACCCGGCGCGTTGACGTCAGGCACCCAGATGCGCAGCAGCTTCAGCCCCTGGCGCTTCTTCGACGCGCGATAACGGGCGAATTTGCTTTGCGAATTCGGGGCGGT
>JBKBRD010000633.1:0-722 GCA_046292405.1 Allobosea sp.
GGCGCATGTTCCATCTGGGCGATCAGGGCGGTCAGGGCCGTGACGCACATGGGCATCAGGAAATAGGCCCATATGGCTAGGCCGCTGCCGATCCACATGTCCCATTCCGACGGCTGTCGCGAACGCAACATCATGGCGAAGGCGAAGACGGCGATCAGGGCCGGGGCGGCCGCCGCCAGCAGCAAGGCCAGCGACCGGTTCAGCTTGCGGATTTCGACGGACAGGACGGCGAGCATCAGACGGTCTCCATAGGGCGGGAGGGGTTTGGGGCGGAGGCGGCGCGGTAGATGCTTTCCAGCGAACGGGCGCGCGGCCCTATGGCGAAGACGGACACGCCGGCGGCGACCAGATCGCGATTGAGGGCGGCGGAGACCTGGTCGTGATCGTCGCCGGGACGCAGCCGGGCCACCAGGCCTTCGGCGTCCTTGCTCAGGGTCAGGTCACGGGTCCGCAGCACCGCACAGGCCCGATCCGGATCATCGACGCGCAGACCGATCTCGGGCGCCAGATCGGCCTTCAACCGGCTCAGTTCACCCTCCACCAACAGCCGACCCTCATGAATGATGCCGACGTGGCTGGCCGTCTGTTCGATCTCGCCCAGCAGGTGGCTGGACAGCAGCACGGTCGCCCCTGCCCGGTCCGGCAGTTCGCGCAGGAAGCGTCGCATGTCCGCAATGCCGTCGGGATCCAGGCCGTTGGTCGGTTCGTCAAGCAAGAGCGCC
>JBKBRD010000634.1:0-704 GCA_046292405.1 Allobosea sp.
ATCCATGACCTGCGCAAGATTTCCAGGATGGTTCCGGCCAAGCGCCAGACCCTGTTGTTCTCTGCCACCATGCCGAAGGCGATTGCCGATCTGGCTGCCGACTTTCTCAAGGATCCGGTCCAGGTTTCCGTAACGCCTCCGGGCAAGGCTGCCGACAAGGTTGAGCAGTATGTCCATTTCGTTGCCGGCAAGAACGACAAGACCGACCTCCTGAAGAAGTCGCTGACCGAGAACCCGGATGGCCGCGCCATGGTTTTCCTGCGCACCAAGCACACGGCAGAGAAGCTTTCCAAGCATCTCGAACAGGTCGGCTTCAAGGTTGCCTCCATTCACGGCAACAAGAGCCAGGGCCAGCGCGAGCGTGCCCTCAAGGCGTTCCGTGACGGCGAGATTCGCGTTCTCGTTGCAACCGACGTTGCAGCGCGCGGCATCGATATCCCAGGCGTCACCCACGTCTTCAACTACGACCTGCCGGAAGTTCCAGACGCCTATGTGCATCGGATTGGCCGTACGGCCCGCGCCGGCCGTGACGGCATCGCCATTGCCTTCTGCGCGACGGACGAGGCCGGACTGCTGCGTGACATCGAGCGCCTGATGGGGATCGAGATTGCGACAGCTTCGGGCGAACGCCCAGCGGGCATGGCTCGCCCGGCACGTGGCGGCGGCAACAAGCGTGGCTCTTCGGCCCCCCGCCAGGCGCGCGG
>JBKBRD010000635.1:0-701 GCA_046292405.1 Allobosea sp.
GTCGAGCGCGCGGGCCACGGCGCGGGCCTTGGGGGTGGCGGCGAAATCGGCGAAGCCGATATCGTTGCGCTTCAGCTGCAAGGCGACGGATTGCGGCTGATAGGACAGGCTCGGGGTGAGAAACGCGTAATTCGACTCGATCGCGGCGAACTGGCCGGAGACCCCGCCCAGCGCAGTCAGGATCGTATAGCTCGACCCCGGGCGATAGGCCCCGCTCAAGCCGAGATGCCGCAGCCGGGCGCCCTGTATGCTGGCCTTCCCCGAGACGTCGGTCCGATCGCTGGCGACGCCAACCGGATCGACCTCGACCTCGTAGACCGAGCCGGCGCCCAAGGTGAGGTCGCCCTTGACCGAGAGCGTGCCGATCGAATTGCCTGGCGCGAGCGTGGCGCCGCTGCCGAGCACGACCGTGCCGACGGAGCCGTTTCCGCCCAGGACGCCGCCGGCGCCGAGCGAGAGACTGCCGCCGAGGCGCCCGCCGATCGAGAGCCGTCCGGCCGTCACCACCGTCTGGCCCGTGAACTGCGAGCCGTCGCCATCATAGGCCAGCTTGGCCGTCCCGGCCTTCTCGAAGACGCCGGTTCCGGACAGGCTGTTCTTCATCACGCCGTCGCTTGCCGTATCGAGCACCAGCCGCGCATCGTTGCGGATGGCGCCGCTGCCGAAGGCGGCGCCGCTCGTCCCGACCAACGTGCCGCCGG
>JBKBRD010000636.1:0-688 GCA_046292405.1 Allobosea sp.
GGGCTCGATCGTGGTGCCCCAGTCGGTGGCGCATCCGCTCGAATATTACGAAAACAACACCAGCAACACGCGCCTTCTGGCAGCCGCGGCCGTTGAAGCAGGTATCCGCCACCTCGTATTTTCGTCGACCGCCGCCGTCTATGGTGATCTGCCCGATGATACGCCGGTGGTGGAGACGGCTCCTACCTTGCCGAAGAACCCCTACGGTCAGTCAAAGCTGATGTCGGAACTGATGTTGAAGGACGCGGCGGCAGCACATGACTTCCGCTTCGTCGCGCTGCGCTACTTCAACGTCGCCGGCGCCGATCCGGCCGGGAGAACAGGCTTGTCGACCGATGGTGCAACCCATCTCCTCAAGATCGCCTGCGAAGCGGCGCTGGGCCAACGGCCGGGGGTAGAGATCTACGGTACGGACTACCCGACGTCGGACGGAACAGGCATTCGCGACTACATCCACGTTTCCGACCTGGTGGATGCGCATCTGATGGCGCTGACTTATCTCAGGGCTGGCGGCCAGCCGTTGATTGCCAACTGCGGCTATGGCCGGGGCTATTCGGTTTTGGACGTGCTGGAAACAGTCAAGCGCGTCAGCGGCAAAGACGTCCGGGTAAGCCAGTCTCCGCGACGACCCGGCGACGCGGCAAGCGTCGTGGCAAATTCGACATTGGTACGCGATCTATTGGGCTGG
>JBKBRD010000637.1:0-683 GCA_046292405.1 Allobosea sp.
AGACGGTGGTAATGCCGAGCTGCCGCTGGATCTGGCGGATTTCTTCGCGCAGAGAGATCCGGATCTTGGCGTCGAGGGCCGAAAGGGGTTCGTCCAGCAGGAGCAATTGCGGCTTTGGTGCAAGGGCGCGTGCAAGCGCCACGCGCTGCTGCTGGCCGCCGGACATCTGGTAAGGGTAGCGGTCAGACAGATGCTCGAGGCGGATCAGCGACAGCATCTCCTTCACCCGCGCCTCGATCTGCGCCTTCGGAGTCCCGGCCACTTTCAGGCCGAAGGCTACATTGTCGAAAACGTTCATGTTGGGAAATAGAGCGTAGGCCTGGAAGACCATCCCTATGTTGCGCTGGTTGGTCTTCAGGCGGTTCTGGTCCTTGCCGTTGATGCTGACCGTGCCGCCGCTTGGCGTTTCAAAGCCGGCGATGATCCTCAGTATCGTCGTCTTGCCGCAGCCGGACGGGCCGAGGAAGGAAACGAACTCGCCTTTCTCGATCGACATGTTGAAGTTCTTCACCACCTGCACGGCGCCAAAGCTTTTCTGGAGGTTGTCGAGAACCAGGAACGACATGAACGGAAAATCCTAGATGCGCGAGGGTGCCGCCTTGCTGAAGCGGGATACGAGCTGGATGAGAACGAGGCAGCCCCAGGTTATCGCGAAAGCGATGACGGAAAGGGCAAACGGGGCA
>JBKBRD010000638.1:0-671 GCA_046292405.1 Allobosea sp.
ACGGCGACAACTGAAGCCGCCTCGCCGATCTCGTGGCGAGACAGCACGGAGCGGTCCAGGGCGCCCAGATCTAGCCCGCCCGCCATCTTCTGCGCCACCTGTTCGTCATCCAGTGGCAGGCCGGCATCGAGTAGCGCCTTGGCGGTCGCGCGATAGGTCAGCCCCGTGTCCAGATGATGGAAGCCATAGGTGTCTGCGATCCGGCGCGACAAGGTACCCTTGCCTGCTGGTGGAGATAATACCCGCATCGTCCACCGTTACCGGGTGCTCCGAAACGAGCCCCATGACCAGGAAGCTCATGGCGATGCGGTGGTCGAGATGAGTTGCGACGGCGGCACCGGTGGCGCTGCCGTAGCCCTTGCCGCCCGGCCTGCCGCGAACCACCAGCGTATCCTCGCCTTCGTCGCAGTCGATCCCGTTCAGCTTCAGTCCCTCTGCAACCGCCGAAAGACGGTCCGATTCCTTCACCCGCAGTTCCTCGAGACCCAGCATCGTCGTCGTCCCTTCGGCGAAGGCGGCGGCAACGGCAAGCACCGGGTATTCGTCGATCATCGACGGCGCGCGATCGGCCGGCACGGTGACCCCGCGTAAGTCCGAATGTTTTACCCGCAGGTCGGCGACGTCTTCTCCGCCGGCCAGCCGAGGATCGTGGATCTCGATGTCAGCGCCCA
>JBKBRD010000639.1:0-662 GCA_046292405.1 Allobosea sp.
AGGAGGCGTCCGTCACGTTCAAGAATCGCGGAGGAAGCGTGCTGACGAGACAGGAGCGGCGGGAGGGGCAATTGGTGGCTCATGAGGGCTAGGGTAGAACGATCGCACAGGAAGGCAACGGTCGAATCGCGCATGAAACTCTATCTCCTCTTCTCCTTCGCAGCCGTTGCGGAAATTGCCGGCTGCTTTGCCCTTGGCTGGCCGAAGGCCGTTTGCCGGACCGTTAGGATGTGGGAGGTGGTCTGATCTCCCTCGCTGGCGCGTCGCTGATCCAATTTGGTTCGCGGGGCTGACCGGCCGTCTTGACCGCGTCGGGAGCCGGTGCAATGACAGCGGCATGTGTGGACGCTACGCCCTGACTGCGACGCCGGAGGAAATCCTGCATTTCCTGAGTGTGATCGACGTTGACCACTTCCCGCCGCGCTACAACATCGCGCCGACGCAGCCGATCCTCGTCGTCACCAGCTCTGAGCAAAGGAGCCCCGGCAGCAACCTTCCCGATAGAAGAGCGCTTCTAGCACGTTGGGGGTTCATTCCGGGATGGGTTAAGGACCCTCGTGAGTTCCCGCTCTTGATCAATGCGCGAGCAGAAACGGCAATCGAGAAGGCGTCATTTCGCGCCGCCATGCGCCACCGGCGCGTGCTTATCCCTGCATCAGGCT
>JBKBRD010000640.1:0-649 GCA_046292405.1 Allobosea sp.
AAGTCCGACCTTGGGGTCGACGCCGGCGATGATCGAAAAGGCGATGGCTTCGGGGATCAGGGCGAGCGCGACGACGGCGCCGGCGAGGAGCTCACGCGTGATGTTGGGAGCCCACTCGCTCCGCAGATGGGTCATGGACATGGATTGGCTTTCGGTCCCGGCGCTGCTGCAGCCGGATCATGACGAGGCGCGCCGCCTTGCGGCGGCGTCGGGCGGCTCAGGAGAGCGGCCGCTATGGCGGGCTCAGCCGCCGGCGCAGGGCATGAAAGACCGAATTCACCCGACGGGCATAACAAGTTTATGCTGCGCTGCAACCTGGCTGCGCATCATGACGCCTATGCGCGATGCAGCCACGCTCAGCACGGCGGCCGACGCGTCAGTGCGCGCCGGCGTGGTCCGTGCGGCGCTCCGGGACCGGGGTGTGCTCGGCGAGGTAAGCGACAGCGGCGGCGACCCCGCCGGCTCCGTGCGGCACGGCCAGCGCCTGCAGCGCCATCTCGACCGCGCTCAGGCTGCCCAGCACCATCGGGACGTTGGTGTGGCCCATATGGGCGATGCGGAAGGCCTTGCCTGAGAGGTCGCCGATCCCCGAGCCCAGCGTCACGCCGCAGGCCGAGCGGGTATAGTCGGAAATCGCCTCCGGCTCGTG
>JBKBRD010000641.1:0-649 GCA_046292405.1 Allobosea sp.
CTATGTCATGGATCGCACGGCGCGCGAGTTGGAGGCCTGGCAGGCGGCGCTGGAGGTCGATCCGCCGATCTTCGCCAGCGTCAACGTCTCGAGCCGGCAATTGCTGCGCCATGATCTGCTGCACGACGTGAAGACGGTGCTGGCGCGGCGCAGGGTGCTGCCCGGCACGCTGAAGCTCGAAATCACCGAAAGCCTGGTGATGGAAAACCCGGAATATGCGGCGCAGATGCTGCATCGCATCCGCGATCTCGGCGCCGGGCTGTCGCTCGACGATTTCGGCACCGGCTATTCCTCGCTCTCCTATCTGCAGCGCTTCCCTTTCGACACGATCAAGGTCGACCAGAGCTTCGTGCGCCAGATGGGCAATGGCAAACCGCCGGTGATCCTGCGCTCCATCGTGCAGCTCGCCGCCGATCTGCGCATGGATGTCGTCGCCGAGGGCGCGGAGAGCGAGTCCGATGCGATCGAGCTCTATCAGCTCGGCTGCCAATATGCGCAGGGCTATGTCTTCGGCCAGCCGATGACCGCCGCAGAGGCGCGCCGGCTTGTCGGCGCCGCGACCGCATCGAGCGAGGCCGCGTAGGTTCCGCCGTCAATGCGGGAGCGCAGCGACGAAGCAACCCAGGGGCCGTCGCGCTCTGCCCTCTTG
>JBKBRD010000642.1:0-647 GCA_046292405.1 Allobosea sp.
TCGGGTCTCGGCGTGCTGATCTCGATCCCCGGCGCGCTCGGCTACATCTATGCCGGCTGGCCGAAGATGGACGTGCTGCCGCCGCTCTCGCTCGGCTACGTCTCCTTCATCGGCTTCCTGCTGTTCATCCCGACCTCGATCTGGACCGCCCCGATCGGCGCAAGGCTGGCGCACCGCCTGTCGAAGCGCCGGCTCGAGGTGGCGTTCGGCCTGTTCCTGCTGGTCGTGGCCTCGCGCTTCGTGGTCTCGCTGCTGAGCTGAAGGTGCGTCATTCCGGGACGGGTCGCAGGCCCGAGCCCGGAACCCATGACCAAGAGCTCGTCCGGACAGGGCGCACAGCGCGCGCTGCGCCGGGGCCCATGCTGGTCATGGCGTCGAAGGCTCCGGGAAACTCTATCGCCCGGCAATCGAGGCGCTCCGCACGCGCTCGGAGAGCCTCGCCATCACCGCCTGGCGCTCGGCCTCGCTCAGCCGCGCCCATTGCGCGATTTCCTGAAGCGTGCGGCCGCAGCCTTCGCAAAGCTTGCTGGACGAGTCGATCACGCAGATCTTCACGCAGGGGCTGGAGGCTTTGGTCACGGGCGGCCTCCCCCGAGCATGAGCGCAAAGCCGCAATAGATCGCGATTTCGCCGATCTGCTGCACGGC
>JBKBRD010000643.1:0-643 GCA_046292405.1 Allobosea sp.
TTCTCGGGCTGGGTCGCGACTCTGGCCGGCTGGTACGTCACCGAGATCGGCCGCCAGCCCTGGCTCGTGACCGGCGTTCTGACCACGGCACAGGCGGCCTCGCAGGTGCCCGCCGGCATGATCGCCAGCACTCTGGTGGCCTATCTCGCGATCTATGTCGCGCTGATCGCGGCCTATGTCTCGGTGTTGTTCCACCTTGCCGGCAAGGGCCTGAAGGCGGTGGCGTCGCCCAGCGGGGCCGGTGTCAGCAAGGCCGGCGGCGCGCCCCGGGGCGGCGGTTACGCCCAGCCTGCCGGCGCGACCGCGCAGGCGAAGTGAGGGAGGCTGCGATGAGCTGGCTCGACGGACACACCCTGCCCCTGATCTTCGCGGCGCTGATGGGGATTTCGATCCTCGCCTATGTCATCCTCGATGGCTATGACCTCGGCGTGGGGATGCTGATGGCGGGGGTCGACCGGCCCGAGCGCGACCGCATGATCGCGACCATCGGTCCGTTCTGGGACGCCAACGAGACCTGGCTCGTGCTCGGCATCGGCCTGCTTCTGGTCGCCTTCCCGGCCGCGCATGGGCTGGTGCTGCAGGCGCTGTACCTGCCGGTGGCGCTGATGCTGCTCGGGCTGACGCTGCGCGGCGTCGCCTTCGA
>JBKBRD010000644.1:0-639 GCA_046292405.1 Allobosea sp.
GGCCGCGGACGGACGGGCGAGGGGGCCCCATGGGCTCCCATTGCGCGGTAGGCGCGCCGACGTGCATGGCAGTGGCCGGGACGAGGGGAAGCCACTTCTCTCTTGCCAGCCTGCGCCACCCTGCCTATGAGGCAGATGGGGGCCTATAGCTCAATGGTTAGAGCCGACCGCTCATAACGGTCTGGTTCCAGGTTCGAGTCCTGGTGGGCCCACCACCGCCTTTGCCCAGTAATGCGACCAAAAAATGTTGAGTCGATTTGACCCTGGAAAACCGGGCATCGACCAAAAGTCGTGAGTCGATTGAACTGCAATACGAGAGTCGGATCGTCACGGTCCGGCTCTCAGCTTTTTCTTGGCGGCATTTCGTTGGTCGACAGCCAGGTGCTGCGCTTATCGAATTCGGTTCCGGCATGGGCCGCAAGCGTGGCATCCGAACATTCGAAGCCGTGGCGGGCAATGAGGTCGAATTCTGCAGGCGATAGCCTATTCAGTGCCGTGGGATGAGCGACGGCAGCCTTCGTCAGTTCATCGCTGAGATATGCGGCATGCTCCGACTCTGGTCGAATGAAGCCCGCCTTAAGGTCGATATCGCGGATCGAGTTACCCATGCGTACTATGACGCCGCGCAGGGGCCCGTAG
>JBKBRD010000645.1:0-632 GCA_046292405.1 Allobosea sp.
ATCCGCGCCAGGCGGGCCGGCGCCGCCGCCGCCGGGCTGCATGTGCGCATCGTCGGGCTGTTCAGCATCATCGCGACGCTGCCGGCGATCCTCGTCGCCGTCATCGCCACGGTCACGATCGAGCGCGGGCTCGAGCCCTGGTTTTCCGACCGGATGCGCGACGCGATCTTCAAATCCGTCGAGGTGGCCGATGCCTACGCCGCCGGCCAGTGCAAATCCCTGGGCCGCGAAATCCGGCTGCTGGCCGACGATCTCACCCGCGCCAAGCCGGCCTTCGACGTCGACAAAAAATGGTTCGAAAACTTCCTGACCGTGCGCGCCACCGCGCTCGGCGTGCCGGTCGCCGCAATCATGAGCCCGCCCGAGACGGTGATCATGCGCGCCAATATCGATGTGCTGCGCGATGCGCCCAAGCCCGACGAGGCGGCGTTCAACGATGCCCGCTCGGCCCCCGAACCCATCTGCATCGTACCGGAAACCGGCCGCATCTTCGGTGCGCTGGTCAAGCTGCCGGCCTATGAGAACGGCTATCTGCACATTGCCCGCGAAGTCGATCCGCTCGCGGTCGAATTCCCGTCGGTGGCGCGCGGGGCCGCGGTCGAGTATCTCGCCATCGATGCCCGCCGCAAGGG
>JBKBRD010000646.1:0-628 GCA_046292405.1 Allobosea sp.
TCTGGAGCATCCTTCGAGACGCTGCTTCGCAGCTCCTCAGGATGAGGGCTGTTTCTGGGATCCTGCCTGCATCTGGCGCGTCCTCCCCATCATAGCGCCCCTGCACGGCGCGCCCTCGCTTCGCGGGCCGCGACCTGCCACGATCCCGCTCCCGATTCAGCTCAGAGATCCGCCCATGGCCATCGCCCCAGCCCCGATACAGGACAATGCCTACGCCGCGGCGCTGGCGCTGCTCGACCGCGCCCCGATGATCGACGGCCATAACGACCTGCCCTATGTCATCCGCAAGGACAGGATCGCGAAGGGCGATGTCGGGCTCTATGACCTGACGAAGGTTCATGCCGAGGTCGACACCGACATTCCCCGGATGAAGGCCGGCAAGCTCGCCGCCCAGTTCTTCGCCGCCTATGTGCCGCCAAACGAGCCGAAGCCGGCGGGCTTCGCGCTGGCCCAGATCGCGCTGATGCGCGACATCCTGCGCCGGCACGCCGACAGCTTCCGCCCCGGCCTCTCCGCCGACGACGTGATGGCGGCCAAGGCGGAAGGCCGCATGGCTCTGTTCATGACCATCGAGAACGGCTCGGCCCTCGACCACCAGATCGACGCGCTCGACGCCTATTACGATCTC
>JBKBRD010000647.1:0-625 GCA_046292405.1 Allobosea sp.
CTGAGCTTCGCCTGCTGCGCCGCCTCCAGCCCGACATCGGGGCTGTGCCAATAGGCGCAGGAATAGGTCATCGTCTCGTCGAGCCAGAGCCGATAGAAATCGGTCGGGATGTCGTAATGATGCTTCACCTTTTTGCCGGCGACGCCGAGCGGGTTGTGCATGCGCAGACGGCGCAACCGAAACCGGATCGAGCGCACCAGCTTCTGCAGCGGGTGCTTGCGCAACTCCTTGCGCTGCATCCAGAACAGCGACAGCAGATCATGGATCGTGGAGCCGTCCTCGAAATCGATGCGGCCGTCCATGTAGCCCTCGGCCAGGGCCAACTCGGGATTGAGAAAAATCTCGCGTTCGATCCTGTCGTCATGGAAGCGCACGGTCACCTCCGGCGCGGTCTTCATGACGCCGGCAAAGCGGATCTCGGCCGGCCCGGAACCGAAGACGTGGCGCTGGCCGTCGGGCGTGACGACGGTGAGGCGCCCCTGCTTGACGAAGCGCTTCAGCAATCTCGGCAGTAGCAGCATGGCAGGCACCTGATCTGGACGTCGCGGCGGGCCGGACCTCTGTCGCCGCCAGCCTCGCGCAATCGTCACTCTCTAGCGTCGCCGCCTGACGCGCAATGGCGGAG
>JBKBRD010000648.1:0-621 GCA_046292405.1 Allobosea sp.
AGGACAGAACGGCGTCGAAGCGCTTCCCGGCGAAGCCGTCCCGCTCCAGCGCCGCCGGATCGGACACATCCAGTTCGATTGCCGTCAGCCCACGCCATAGACCGGCGTTCTCTGGGCGGGAGGGCGTTCCGCCGGTCTGGCGACGCGGCCGGATAAAGCAGACGACCTCGTGCCCGCGCCGCAGGAGGGCGGCGGCCGTGGCGCGGCCGATTGTGCCGGTCGCCCCCAGCAGACAGATGCGCAGGCGCGTCCCGGCAGGCGCGTCGAGCCGGTTCGCGACTCCAACCTCGGCCTCGTCCTCACCCGTTCGCGTCACACCGCCTCCACCGCCTACGCCGCTGCACGCCATGAGAGCGAGTGTCGCCGGCTCTGGCAAGCGCGCAGCCGCGCCATTCCGAAACCGGCGGCCCGCTCGCCGTAATCCCGGTTGGAACGATCCGCCTTGCCTGCAGTTAGGTCATCGCCACCCTGAAGCGCGCTCTCCGGGGCGACAGCGCTTCGCACGAAGATCGTCCCGGACCGGCATCGCCGCGCAATCGGGTCCGATCGCCTCATCAAGGAATATCCGATGCAGCTACCCCATGGCGCCGTCATCGCACTGGTCGACGGCAAACATTTCGA
>JBKBRD010000649.1:0-248 GCA_046292405.1 Allobosea sp.
AAGGCGCGCTGCATGGCGTGATGTTGCG
Organism: Allobosea sp.; assembly: GCA_046292405.1. GTDB lineage: Bacteria > Pseudomonadota > Alphaproteobacteria > Rhizobiales > Beijerinckiaceae > Allobosea. Next base: position 29 of record JBKBRD010000649.1, read on the forward strand.
CTCGCCCCATGCCCATGCGCGCATCCTCGGGCTGGATCTTGAAGCGGCCGCGCGCATGCCCGGCGTCGTCGCCGTCTACACGGCGGCCGATATTGCCGAACTCGGGCCGATGCCGACGTCGCTCGTGCTCAACACCGGCGCGCCGCTGATCGTGCCGCCCAGACCAATCCTGGCCGGCGAGATCGTGCGGCATGTCGGCGATGGCGTCGCCTTCGTGGTC
>JBKBRD010000649.1:258-620 GCA_046292405.1 Allobosea sp.
GCGGAGAGCGAGGACGCGGCGCGGCTGGCCTGCGAAGCCATCGTCGTCGATTACGAGATTTTGCCATCCGCGACCGATCTGCGCGCCGCCGTCGCGGCCGAGGCGGCGCAGATCTGGGAGGAGGCGCGCGGCAACATCGCCTATGTTTATGAGCGGGGCGATGCGGAAGCGGTCGAGGCGGCCTTCGCCGCCGCCGCCCATTGCGTCACGCTCGAGCTCGTCAACAACCGCATCGTCGCGGCGGCGATGGAGCCGCGCATCGCCATCGGCCGCTACGATGTCCAAAGCGGCGTGCATCACCTCGCCATCAGCGCCGCTTCGGTCCACGCCATAAGGCAGGAACTGGCGGAGGGCGTGTTTCG
>JBKBRD010000650.1:0-618 GCA_046292405.1 Allobosea sp.
GCTACGAGCAGGAGGTCGAAACCATCCTCACCGCAGGTCCGCTCTGGCCGGGACGCCGCCTGCATACGCTGAACAGCGCCGGCGGCTTCGAATTCATCGACGGATCGCGTTTCGCCAGGCGCAGCCTGCCCTGGTGAGCCCGCCGCGGTTGCGGCGAGCTGCGGCCTAGGCGCCGCCGCGCACGACTTCGATCATGCGCGCGATCGAACTGATCGAGCGGAAGGTCTCCGGCGTCAGATGCGCAGGCGGGATCATGATGTCGAATTCGGCTTCGACCGCGACCATGAGGTTCACAAGATCGAGCGACGACAGGCCGACATCGGTCAGTGAACCGTCGGGGTGAAAATCGGCTTTATGCGACTGTTCTGCAAGAATGCCCTTCGCCAGCTCCATCGTCTTCTCGGCATAACTCAACGTGTCCACCGCTGTATTCATGACGCCTCGTCCGGTGCTGCAATGCTGCGATGGATGAGAGCCTAAGGCTATGCCGTTTATTTTTTGCGACTGTCGCTGCAGCAAGATCAAGGTTCGAACACTCTCCTATTTGGCAGAGTTAATTTTAAGCACGTTTTTTGGAAGAGATTGTCGAAGCCCGCAAAGCAGTGACTTTAACAGCGT
>JBKBRD010000651.1:0-617 GCA_046292405.1 Allobosea sp.
TGCTTGAGTGGTGCCCGGCGGGGCTTTGGTTGCGGCTGTGTGGACGTCGGCATGACAGCTCCGGTAACAGGCTGGTAACAGAGAAGGCCTTGCCGCTCGTTACCGTTCCATGCCTACACAGTACCGCCAAATTCGCCGTAAAAACAGCGATTTTTCGAGTGTGCCGTTGCCGCATCTTGCCGCCTCATGGGTTGGGGCTGGACCGCGGCCACACATTTGGTAATGGAGAGGTCGAGAGTTCAATCCTCTCTCGCAGCACCAGCCATCTTCCCGTTAACCAGCGATTTTCCAGCAGTCGGGAAAAATTGCGGGTTCTGCGCAACTTACCAATCTCGCGACCGACGGTACGCTATTGTCAGTTGAGATCACGGGCCAAACTATGGGCCAGCCTGGCGCAAGTCTCTGACCCCCCATTTGGGGATTTCCGACTGTCCCAGCGGCCGAGAGCCAGAGACGCTTTTTCTTCAGAATGAGACAGGTTTCGCAACGCGGCAATGGACGCACCTGGCCCTTAGCCGACGTCTGGAATATCTGCTTCTGGGTTGCTCGATGGGGTTGGCGATCGAGCACCAGACCGCGTTGATTATCGGCAAAATTAGTATGCGGGATAATGCCTT
>JBKBRD010000652.1:0-615 GCA_046292405.1 Allobosea sp.
TCGATTTCTGGCGCATCGGCATCAAGCCGGGCCGGCCGGTCGCGATGGGCGTCGTCGCCGGCAAGCCGTTCATCGGTTTGCCCGGCAATCCGGTCGCCGTCTTCGTCACCTTCGCCTTCGTGGCGCGGCCGCTGATCGCGCGGTTGGCGGGGGGCGGCTATCGCCTGCCGATGGCGCTGCCGGTGCGCCTCGGCTTCCCCTATCGCAAGAAGGCGGGCCGGCGCGAATATGTCCGGGTTTCGCTGGCTGCGGGGCAGGACGGAGGGGCGCCGGTCGCCCATAAGCATCTGCGCGAGGGCGCCGGCGTGCTGACCTCCCTGACCCGCACCGATGGGCTGGTCGAGCTGGCGGATGCGGCGACCGTGATCGAGCAAGGCGCGCCCGCCCGCTTCTATCCCTACGAAGCGCTGCTCGGCTGAGGCTTCAATCGCGGCGGAAGATCACGCTCGCCACCCAGCCGAAGAACAGCGCCAGCAGCGCCGTCGCCAGCCCGTAGACGAAGGGCCATTCATGCGCGCCCCAGGCCAGGCTCTGCTCGACGCAGGATTTCACCACCTCGAAATTGGTCGATTGGCGCGCCAGCGGCACGCCGCCGGCGTAAAGCACGATGTCGAT
>JBKBRD010000653.1:0-614 GCA_046292405.1 Allobosea sp.
TACAGCATCGAGCCGGAGGTCGCCCGAGCGGCCGTCAAGAGCCTGATCGGCAGTCGTACTGACGGTATTCCGTATTGGGGAGCTGGCCAGATCCATATGGGCGGGCTTCAGAAGGCCGTAGAGGTCCAGAAGATGGTCGGGGCGATCTCGGGCGATGTCGATCTCTCCGCGATGATCGACACCCGCTACCTGCCAGACGACCTGAAGGCGCTCAAGTGATCGTAACCCGGGCGGCACAGGTCTCGCTGCGCAAAGTCGACAAGGTCTTCAGCCGGAGCGGGAAGTCGGCTGAGGCGGTCCATGCGCTCGGTCCAATCGACCTCGAACTGCACCACGGCGAGTTCTTCGCCGTGGTCGGTCCCTCCGGCTGCGGCAAGTCGACCCTGCTGGAACTGATCGCCGGGTTATCGGCCGCGACAAGCGGAGAAGTCGCCTTCGAAGGCAAGAATATAGAAGGGCAAATCCCCGATGGCGTAGGCGTCGTCTTCCAAGAGGACGCCTCCTTTCCTTGGTTGACTGTGAGGGACAACATCGCCTTCGGCCTGAGGCGGATGAAGCTGCCCGCGGAGGAGAAGGTGAAGCGCATTGAGAAAGCGCTGGAGATGATGGGGCTC
>JBKBRD010000654.1:0-322 GCA_046292405.1 Allobosea sp.
TGTCTTTGCTTCCTGGTGCGTGCCCTGCCGTCAGGAGCATCCGGTGCTGGAGGAAATGGCGAAGGATGGCCGGTTCCGGATGTACGGGATCAACTACAAGGACCAGCCCGAGAACGCCCGCCGCTTCCTCGGCACGCTCGGCAACCCTTACGACAAGGTGGGCGCCGATGCCGGTGGCCGCGCGGCGATCGAATGGGGCGTTTATGGCGTGCCCGAGACCTATGTGGTCGATGGCAAGGGCGTGATCCGCTACAAGTTTATCGGCCCGCTCTCGCCCGAAAGCTATGAGCGTGTGTTCCTGCCGCAGCTGGAACGGGTTCTG
>JBKBRD010000654.1:332-590 GCA_046292405.1 Allobosea sp.
AGCTGATTTCAGGGTTTGGATTACAAGAACGCCGCCCGCTGCCGGAAGGCAGGGGCGGCGTTCTCATGTCTGCGGCAGGGGTGGGCCTGCCGCAGCATCGGGTTTTTCTCAGCGTCCGGTGATGCCGGGGAAGGCGACCAGCAGACCGACAGCCAGCATCTGCAGGGCGATGAAAGGCAGCAGCGCCCGGAAGATGATGCCCAGCGTGATGCCGGGAGGTGCCACGGACTTCAGATAGAAGGCTGCGGGACCAAAGGG
>JBKBRD010000655.1:0-587 GCA_046292405.1 Allobosea sp.
CGGCAAGACCACGCTGCTGCGCGCCATGGCCGGGCAGGGCGAGCTGACCTCGGGCGACATCGTGCGCTCGCGGGGGCTCACCGTGGGCTATGTCGAACAGGACATGCCTGCCGCGATGATGGGGATGACACTCTATGAGGCGGTGCTCGACGCCCTGCCGCCGATGGATCGCGACAGCGACAGCTGGCGGGTCGATGTCGTGCTGGACGAATTCGAGACCCCCGAGGCGATGCGGCATCGCCGCCTCAGCGAACTCAGCGGCGGCTGGCAGCGCATTGCGCTGATCGCGCGCTGCTGGGTGCTGCAGCCGGACGCGCTGCTGCTCGACGAGCCGACCAACCATCTCGACCTGGGCAAGCTGTTCCAGCTCGAGGCGTGGATCAACCAGGCGGCCCGCAACATCCCGGTGATCATTGCCAGCCACGACCGCCAGTTCCTCGACGCCACCACCAACCGCACATTGTTCCTGCGGCCCGACGAGTCGCATGTGTTTGCCCTGCCATACAGCCGGGCGCGGGTGGCGATGGCCGAGGCGGACGAGGCGGCGCAGGCCAAGCGCGAGCGCGACCTCAAGGAGGTCAGCCGCT
>JBKBRD010000656.1:0-587 GCA_046292405.1 Allobosea sp.
GCGCGCCGCGGCATTGCCGGAGACGATCTCGCCCAGCGTCGCGTCCCAGACCAGCACGGCGCCGCCGGTTGCGACGGAGGCCAGAGCGGCATCCTGCGCAACGGCCTCGCGCCAGTGCGTCCAGTCCTGTGCGGCCTCGTTCATGCCCTGCTGTCCATCCGCGGCGTTATGCCTAACAAATGTTTAATAGCGCCAGGACGCCCCGTAAATCCATGGAACTCAACAGGGCTGTCCCACGTCTCATGCAAACAGCGTTAACGTCGGAGGCGGCGCGACACGCCGGAAGAGCGGCCAATCTTGCAAGTGCAGCGCAGCAATGATATTGCAGCGCACAATGACCTTTGGTTCAGAGTCAGCAGAAGGAGGATGTCCGATGAACGGCAAGTTGCCCTACGAAGTTCCGACCGAGATGCGCGAATTCGCGGAAAAGAGCGTCGATCAGGCCCGCAAGGCTTTCGACGGCTTCATCGGCGCGGCCCAGAAGGCTGTCGACACCGCCCAGGGCTCGGCCGAAACGGCCCCCGGCCAAGCGCAGGATGTCAACCGCCACGCCAAGGGCGTTTCCGAGAGCAACAACGCGGCCCCGG
>JBKBRD010000657.1:0-586 GCA_046292405.1 Allobosea sp.
TGCCCATCGACCAGCAGATCATAGACGCGGATATGGGCGGGATGCTCGGCCAGCATCTTGGCCGTCACGGTCTTGCGATTGAGCCGCTGCTGCAGCGTGTTGAAGCTTTGCACCGTCGCCTCGCGCATCACCAGCAATTCGCCGTCGAGCGCGCCATCCTCGGTCAGCGCCTCGACGAGATCGGGAAAGGCCGGGCCGATATCCTCGCCGGTGCGCGAATACAGCCGCGTCACGCGCCGCCCCTCGGGGTCGCGCCCGCTCACCGCCTGCACGCGGATTCCGTCCCATTTCCATTCCGCCGTGCAGGCGGCCGGATCGAGCTTGGCGAAATCCCCCTCCTCGATCGGATGCGACAGCATCACCGGGCGGAACGGCGCCGGGTCCGTCGCCTCCGGCCGGGGGCCGCGCCCCTCGAGCCACGCGAACAAGGCCAGATAGGGCGGCTCCAGCCCATGCCAGACATGCTCGACCTCGTCGGCCGGCACGCCCCCGAGGCTGGCGGCCGCCGTCTTGGCGAGCCTGGCCGAGACGCCGATGCGCAAGCTCCCGGTGATCAGCTTCAGCAAGGCCCAACGCCCGGTCTCGT
>JBKBRD010000658.1:0-562 GCA_046292405.1 Allobosea sp.
TCGCCGATATGGATCATTCCGCGCAGAAAGGTGCCGGTCGTCAGCACGACCGTTCCGGCAGCGAATCGACGACCATCGGCAAGGACCACGCCAATCACGGCTCCTTCGCTTTCGAGCAGATCGAAGGCCTCGCCCGCCACCACCGTCAGTCCGGGCTGAGCGGCCAGCAGCGCCTGCACCGCCTGGCGATAGAGTTTGCGGTCCGCCTGGGCGCGCGGCCCCCGCACGGCTGGGCCTTTGCGCCGGTTGAGCATGCGGAACTGAATGCCGGCCTTGTCGGCCGCACGGGCCATCAGCCCGTCGAGCGCGTCGATCTCGCGGACGAGATGACCCTTCCCCAGACCACCGATCGCAGGGTTGCAGGACATCACCCCGATCGTCTCGGGCTTATGCGTCAGCAGAGCGGTCTGTGCGCCCAGCCGCGCAGCCGCAGCAGCCGCCTCGACGCCGGCATGGCCACCGCCGACAACGATGACGTCGTAGCGTGCTTGAAATGCGTTCATCGGATTTGGCTAGCGAAGCCAGTGCAGCCGGTCAATGCCGGCAGATCGGTCGGTTTCAC
>JBKBRD010000659.1:0-552 GCA_046292405.1 Allobosea sp.
CCGCGCGACGCAACGCGCCGCTGATCGTCGCGCCGGGCCGCTACCGCATCGCCAACGTCGTGCTTCCGGAGGGCGCGCGCCTGGTGGGCGTGCCCGGCGAAACCCAGTTCGTCGCCGCCCTGCCCGGCCCGTTGCTGCTCGCCCGCCGGGTCAAGCGGATCGCGCTGCAGGGCATAGGGCTCGACGGGCTCGACATGCGGTCGAGCCAACGCAGCGGCCTGTTCAGCTGCGACGAGGTGCTGGAGGCCTCCGTCAATTCATGCGACTTCGCCAATGCCGGCTCGGTGGGCCTCGTGCTGACGCGCACGGCAGGGCGCATCGATCTCAACCGGTTCCGAAGCATGCGCGAATCCGCGCTGTTCTCGCTGGACTCGCGCGGGCTGTCGATCGAGCAGAACCAGGTCGAGGATTGCGGCAACAACGGCATCCAGCTCTGGCGCAGCCAGGCCGGCGACGAGCAGTCGCTGATCCGCGGCAACCGCATCAACCGCATCCGCTCCGACGCCGGCGGCGACGGTCCCAACGGCAACGGCATCAGCCTGTTCAAGGCCG
>JBKBRD010000660.1:0-550 GCA_046292405.1 Allobosea sp.
GCCTTCCGCATCGCCCATATGGGCCACACCAACGTCCCGATGGTGCTGGGCAGCCTGAGCGCGGTCGAGATGGCGCTTCAGGCGCTGGGCGTGCCGCACGGAGCCGGCGGGGTCGCCGCCGCTGTCGCCTATCTCGCCGAGCACACCCCGGTTCCGGAGCGCCGCACGGACCACGCCGGAGCGCACTGACGAGTCGGCCGCCCTGTTCCGCATAGGCGCCATGACGCGCGGCCTGGTTGCAGCGCAGCATAAACTTGCTATGCCCGGCGGGTGAATTCGGTCTTCCATGCCCTGCGTCGGCGGCTGAGCCCGCCATAGCGGCTGCTCTCCTGAGACGCCCGACGCCGCCGCGAGGCGGCGCGCCTCGTCATGATCCGGCTGCAGCAGCGCCGGGACCGAAAGTCATACCATGCCCATGACCCATCTGCGGAGCGAGTGGGCTCCCAACATCACGCGTGAGCTCCTCGCCGGAACCGTCGTCGCGCTCGCCCTGATCCCCGAAGCCATCGCCTTTTCCATCATCGCCGGCGTCGACCCCAAGGTCGGACTT
>JBKBRD010000661.1:0-548 GCA_046292405.1 Allobosea sp.
CGAAGCGGGCGAAATGCTAAACCGTCTCGTCCCGGACATTCAGAAGACAGCGGAGCTCGTTTCCGAGATCTCAGCTGCCTGCCGTGAACAGGACATCGGTGCCGCTCAGATCAATGAGGCGATCCAGCAGCTCGACAAGGTGACCCAGCAGAATGCCGGCGCATCTGAAGAGATGTCGGCCACGTCGGAAGAACTCGCTGCCCAGGCGGAAGAGCTTCAGGCTTCCATCGCCTTCTTCCGTGTCGATGCATCGGGTGGAAAAACAACAACTGCGGCTCACGCCTCGCCGGCCAAGGCTCTTTCAAAATCTACCGCTCGTCCCGTTGTCGCCCCCAAACGCCAGACACCGGAGCATCCGGTAAAATTTCAGCAGGCCCGCGCCAAAGGCTTCGCCTTGGATATGTCCATGGGTGGCCCTGATGCGGATGACATGCACTTTCGCGAAAGCGCCTAGAGATTCGGCTGGGCCTCTCATCAGGCCCGGCTTTCCGTCGCATGCAGCGGCGGATCATCCCGTTTCGGGAGGCTGTGGGAGGTGAATGGAGTCG
>JBKBRD010000662.1:0-546 GCA_046292405.1 Allobosea sp.
GACGGATGCCGAGCGAGACCTGCTGCAACGCCACAGCCTTTGGCTGCAGCTGGGGGGTGGGTTTCTGGTGGTGGCCGGCTTCGCGGGGGCGCTTGCGCTGGTTCATCTGCGCGTGTCGCGGCCCCTGCGCCATCTCGCGGCGACGATGCAGCGTCTCGCCGATGCTCAGCCGATCGCGGAGATCCCGTCGATCGTACAGCGCGACGAGATCGGCGACATGGCGCGCTCGGTGGCGGTGTTCCACCGGACTGCGACCGAACGCGCGGAGCTCGAGGCCGAGGCCAAGGCCGGCGACGCGGCGCGGCTGCGCCGCCAGGCCAAGCGCGACGAACTCACCGCGGAGTTCAACATCCGCATCGACCAGGTTCTCGACACGGTTCGGGTCGGCGTCGACGAGATGGAGGATACGGCCCGCAGCCTCAACGCTGTCGCCACCAGCGCTACCTCCCAGGCGAATGAAGCACGGGGCGACAGGGGGTTTCGATGGCCTTCCATATTCGTGACCGCGAAACTGATCGTATCGTACGGGACCTCGCGGCGAAAACG
>JBKBRD010000663.1:0-541 GCA_046292405.1 Allobosea sp.
CGCTCGTTGAGCCGCTCGCCGCTGCGAAAGCGGCCGGCGACGATGGCGCGGCGCAGGCGCTCATGCACATGCTCGCGCAACGAGCGCAACAGATGCGGCGAGACGGGTTCGATCTGGTCCATCAACGGGTCCGGCGGAATCATGGGGCGGCGCTGTCGCCATCCTGCCCCGGCAGCGTCTCAGAGACCATAATGCGGCCGCTTGAGCAAGTCTGAAATTTCAGATACCAAATTGCAAAAGTTGTGGTACTCAGCCTTCAAGGCCCGCGAAGAAGGGCCGTCATGGGGTCGCGAGGCCTCGGGGACACGCAAAGGACGACACGCATGAGCACATTGACCCGGCGAATCCTGCTCGCCAGCGCCGCCAGCCTGATCGCAATCCCGAGCGCGATGGCGCAGACGACTTACCCGGACGGCAAGGTCGTCACCATCGTCGTGCCCTTCGCGGCCGGCGGCACCACCGATCTGCTCGGCCGCATTCTGGCCGAGCGGCTGGGCGCGCGGCTGAAGGGGCGCTTCATCGTCGAGAACCGGCCCGGCGC
>JBKBRD010000664.1:0-541 GCA_046292405.1 Allobosea sp.
AGGTGATCGGCCGGATGAACCGGCTGGGCATGGTGGTCGACCTCGCCCATGTCTCGCCCAAGGCGATGCACGACACGTTGGACGTGACGACGGCGCCGGTCGTCTGGTCGCATTCCAACGCCTATTCGCTCTGCGACCACCCCCGCAACGTGCCCGACGACGTGCTCGACCGGGTCGCGGCCAATGGCGGTGTGGTGATGGCGACCTTCGTGCCCGATTTCATCAACCAGGCCTCGCGCGATTGGCATCGCCCGGCAAAGGACCAGTACGGCAAGACGCCCGAGGGCCTCGACTACGCCAAGGCCGAGTCCGAGATCGCGCGCAAGCTGGGGCCGCGCCCCAAGGCGACATTGCCGCAATATTGCGACCATCTCGACTATCTCGCCCGCCGCATCGGCCACGACCATGTCGGCATCGGCTCGGATTTCTTCGGCTGGGTCAATCCCGAGGGGCTGGAGGATACCTCCGTCTTCCCCGCGGTGATCGCCGAGCTGATCCGCCGCGGCTGGAGCGAGAGCGATCTGGAAAAGCTCGCCGGCGG
>JBKBRD010000665.1:0-537 GCA_046292405.1 Allobosea sp.
AAGATCAGGACGCTGCCGACGGGCGTCGGCTCCACGCGGAGACGATGGTATGCAATATCCTGTATGCAGGCAATCGGATGGCTCGACGGCTCGGGTGATCAGGCCCGCCCCCGCGAGCCCTCATCCTGAGGAGGCCCGCAGGGCCGTCTCGAAGAATGCTCCAGGAGGCTCCCGCACAAGCTGGACCATCCTTCGAGACGCGCCTGACGGCGCTCCTCAGGATGAGGGCTCACCAGGGCAGGGGCGGGGGTGGACGTCGGCAGGCGCGGGCTTGTGCTGCTTCAGCGTCTCCTGGAACGCGCGGCGCTCGGCGTCCGGCAGGCTCTGCAGGAAGCCGATGAGGCAGCTTGCCCCGTCGCCGCCACAGCGGCGGTTGCGCCGGCAGGTCTTGTCGCCGCAGTCGCGCCAGAGCTCCAGCGCATCGGCCATCTCGCCAAGAGCCTGCCGGCGGAATGCCTGCCAGCTCTCGAAGGCGGCGATCCGCGCCGGGGTGACGGTGGAGGGGGCGTAAGGGGCAGAGCGGGGGCGAAGGGCCAT
>JBKBRD010000666.1:0-533 GCA_046292405.1 Allobosea sp.
GCTGGGCGGCGGAGTCTATCCGGTTTCGGCCTTCCTCGCCTCGCGCGCCGTCATGCAGGTGTTCGAACCCGGTTCGCATGGCTCCACCTTCGGCGGCAATGCGCTGGCGGCGGCGATCGGGCTGGAGGCGCTGTGCGTGATCGAGGAGGAGCGGCTGGTCGAGCGCTCGGCCGAACAGGGCGTCTATCTCAAGGCCCGGCTCGAAGCGATGACCGCGGGGCTCGCCCGCAGCGTGCGCGGACTCGGGCTCTGGGTCGGGGTCGACATCGACCCCGCGCTCGCTTCCGCGAAAGCCCTGGTCTCGAGCCTGGCTGATGCCGGCGTGCTGACCAAGGAGACGCATGAGACAGTGATCCGCTTCGCGCCGCCGCTGACGATCGACCGCGCCGAGCTCGACTGGGGGCTGGCGCGCTGCGAGGCGGTGTTCGCCGCTGTCGCGGCAAAGGCGCGTCAACGAGCGGCCTAGGCCGAAAGGTCAGTCGGGCAGGTTCCGGCCGCACGCGCTGCAGCCGCCGAAACGCGATTGAAATCAG
>JBKBRD010000667.1:0-533 GCA_046292405.1 Allobosea sp.
GCGGGCTCCCGAGCCTGAGGTTTGGGCCGATGGCGCGGCGCCGATCAGCGTGGCCAGCGCGCCGGCCGCTCCACCTAGCGCCGTGTCGCGGCGTGTCGGGTTCGTCACGACAGCCTCGCGCCAGGCTCGCGGTCGCCGTCCTCGTCAGAACGAGCCGGCAGGGCGCCGAAGATGTGCTCTCCACATTGGCTCCGGATCCACCCCAGGCTCAGGCCTTCGCCCCCGATCAGACGCTTGGCGACCGGCATGATCTGCTCGCCGGCCAGGATGCCGAGCTCGAAGCCCTCGATGCGCGCGAAGCCGCACACCAGGGTCTCGCCATGCAACTGCTTGAACTCCTGGAACCGGCTGCCGTCCACCAGACGGGCAATGATCTCGCGGCCATCGACGCCGGGCTGCTCGCCGATGCGCACCAGCCCGGTGAGTTCCTGCGGGTCGTTCTTCGGCGGCTCGACCGGGGCCGGTGTCCAGCGCAGCCCAGGCGGCTCGACGAGGTGCGCGACGATCTGGCGCGTGATCTGCAGCGCATGGGC
>JBKBRD010000668.1:0-531 GCA_046292405.1 Allobosea sp.
TCGCAGTAGGCGCGGAAGCGGTCGTCCTTGCCAGGGTTGACGATCTCGCAGTTCTCGCCGGGCACCAGGCGCAGGCCGGCACGCTCGGCGCGCTGGGTGATCACCTCGGGGCGGCCCACCAGGATGGGGCGCGCGATGCCCTCGTCTATGGCGATCTGGGCGGCGCGCAGCACGCGTTCGTCTTCACCCTCGGCATAAGCGATGCGCTTCGGTGCAGCCTTGGCGCCGAGGAACAACGGCCGCATGAACAGGCCGGTGTTGGTCACGAACTGAGACAGCGATTCGCGGTAGGCCTTGAGATCCTGGATGGGGCGCGTGGCCACGCCCGAGGCGGCGGCGGCCTCCGCCACGGCCGGCGCGATGCGCAGGATCAGGCGTGAATCGAACGGCGTGGGGATGAGGTAATCCGGCCCGAAGCGCAACTCACGGCCCGGGTAGGCGGCAGCCACTTCGTCCGAGATTTCGGCCTTGGCCAGATCGGCGATCTGGCGCACACAGGCCAGCTTCATGGCCTCGGTGATCTTGGTGGCG
>JBKBRD010000669.1:0-531 GCA_046292405.1 Allobosea sp.
CGCAAGACAACGGGGTGATACAGATCAAAGGCGACGAGAGTCGGGCGCGCAAGGGGTCGCGGGGGGAGAGACGGCAGGAGCTGGCGCTTCGAGGGGCGCGCGCTTCTCGCTGAGCTTCTGAATCCGACCCTCCAGCCCTCATCCTGAGGAGCAGCCGCAGGCTGCGTCTCGAAGGATGCTCCAGCTGGCGCCGGAGCCGCCGGGAGCATCCTTCGAGACGGCGCTTCTGCGAAGCGCTCCTCAGCCGAAGGCCGAGGGCTTGGTGGGGCATAGCCTGCAATTCTGTCTGGAGCCCGGCACCAGAAATAATCTTCCTCGTCAGAACGTTTCTTTAAAAGAACGATTGGATTGACAAACAGGATATCACCGGCCAGATTAAACGCATCAGCACGGGCAGCCGGGCTGGTCGCGGGGATTTGAGCAAGCAGCTTGCGCCGCGTCACCAAACGCTAAAGCGCCACGGCCGACGTCGTGGACTGCGCTCTCGAGGAGACAGGCATGACCGAGCTTTCGCCGCACCAGACCGCACAT
>JBKBRD010000670.1:0-528 GCA_046292405.1 Allobosea sp.
TGGTCGAAGCGCAGCAGGTGCCGGTGCCACCCGAGCGCGCCGAACACCTGTTCCATCTCGTCCTCGATGCGGACCAGCGCGTCGATTTCCGCCGCCGTGATGCGCAGGGCGGCGCGCCTGGCGCCGTGGCCTTCGAGCTTGGCGCGCAGGCGAAAGATTTCGGCCGCGTCGGACCGCGAAAAGGTGGCGACCCGGCCGCGGCGATAGCGTTCCAGCACCACGAGGCCTTCGCTGGCCAGCCGCCCCAGCGCCTCGCGCACCGGCGTGCGGCTGACGCCGATGGCCTCGGCCAGCCGGGTTTCCTTCAGGATTTCGCCTTGCGGCAGCTGCCCGGTCAGAATCGCCGAACGGATGTGGCGATAGGCCAGGTCCGAGGCGCCGGCGCTGTCGCCGGGCGGTTCCAAGGCGGGGTCGTTCCTGGTGTCCGGCATCTGCGGCCTTTCGCGCAATCCATCCGTCGCAAAGTGTGCCACGCCGTCCGAGCAGATCGCAAGCCGAAGAAAGTGTATACTATCATGCGCCGCATCG
>JBKBRD010000671.1:0-514 GCA_046292405.1 Allobosea sp.
ACAGATTATCGTAGGCGGTTTCGAATTCGCGCAGGAAGCGGACTTTGAAGACATCGCGGGGGTAGGGGATCTTGATCTCCTCGACGTATTTTATCTTGCCCGGGCGGCCCGAGAACACGATGACGCGCGACGCCAGCGCGATCGCTTCGGCGAGATCATGCGTCACGAAGACGATCGTCTTCTTCTGCTCCTGCCAGATCCTCAGCAGTTGCTGCTGCATCACCAGCTTGAGCTGGGCGTCGAGCGCGCCGAACGGTTCGTCCATCAACAGCGTATCGGGGCCATAGGCCAGCATCTGGGCCAGCGCGACGCGCTTGCGCATGCCGCCCGAGAGTTCCTTCGGGAAGGCCTTGTCGAAACCCTTGAGATCGACGAGCGCCAGCATCTCGGCCACGCGCTTCTGGCGCTGCGGCGCCGGCATGCCGCGATACTCCAGCGGCAGGCCGACATTCTGCTCGACGGTGCGCCAGGGCAGCACGCTGTCGGCCTGGGTCAGATAGCCGACATGCCGGTT
>JBKBRD010000672.1:0-514 GCA_046292405.1 Allobosea sp.
ACGCGGGCGATCTGCAGCCGTTGCTGCATGCCGCCGGAGAACTGGCGCGGCCGGTCGTCGATGCGCTCGCCGGCGATCTCGACGCGCTGCAGCCAGTCCAGCGCGCGTTCGCGGATCTGTCCGTAATGCCGGTCGCCGCGGTCCATCAGCCGCTCGCCGACATTGCCGCCGGCCGAGACATCCATGCGCAAGCCGTCGCGCGGGTTCTGGTGGACGATGCCCCAGGCGGTGCGCATCAGCCGGCGGCGCTCCTGTTCCGCCACCGAATAGATGTCGAGCGGCTGGCCCGAGCCGCGAAACAGCACTTCGCCGGTATCGGGGCGGTCGATGCCGGCGAGGCAGCGCAGCAGCGTCGATTTGCCGGAGCCGGATTCGCCGACGATGCCGAGCACCTCGCCGGGCCAGAGCTCGAAGGAGACATCGGCGCAGCCGATGCGCTCGCCATAGAAGCGGCCGACGCCGGCGACCGAGAGCAGCGGGGCGGGGTCGAGGGCGGTGGCGGGGGGAGAGATGT
>JBKBRD010000673.1:0-510 GCA_046292405.1 Allobosea sp.
TGGCGGAGCGCGGCCGGATCGGCGAGACCTATAATATCGGCGGCCATAACGAGAAGACCAATCTCGAGGTGGTCAAAAGCATTTGCGAACTGCTGGACGAGCTGCGGCCCGATTCGGCCGGCCCGCATGAGCGGCTGATCGCTTACGTCACCGACCGCCCAGGCCATGATGCGCGCTACGCGATCGACGCCGGCAAGATCGAGCGTGAGCTCGGCTGGCGGCCGAAGCAAAGCTTCGAATCGGGCCTGCGCCGCACGGTCGAATGGTATCTGGCCAATACGGGCTGGTGGGGCGATATCCGCTCTGAAACCTATCGCGGCGAACGGCTCGGCGCCGGCTGAAGAGGACAGGTCCTATGCTGAGCGTCGAACCGACCGCGATCCCCGCCGTCAAGATCATCACGCCGAAGAAGCATGGCGACCATCGCGGCTTCTTCTCCGAGGTTTATAACCGCGCCGCCATGGCCGAGGCTGGGATCGATCTCGTCTTCGTGCAGGATAACCACTCGCT
>JBKBRD010000674.1:0-507 GCA_046292405.1 Allobosea sp.
GTTGAGCCTCGCTGTGCGAGTCACTGCGGGCCGCACCCTTACGGGGTGCGGCCCGTTTCCGTGCGCGGGGCAGCCACAGGCTGGTCGGCCGGCGCGGGCCGCGCGAATCCGAACCGCCAGGGCGCGAGCGCGCCGCCGGCGAGTGCGAAGCCGGTGAGCAGGTTGAAGACGATCGAGATGACGGCGAACTCGGGGTTCTCGAGCAGGAACGCCCAGGCGACCGTCACGAGGCTGACGGCGCCGGCTGTTCCGAACCCGATGATCAGCGCGCGAACGCCAACCCTCGCCGTACGGCGCGCGGCCGCCGCGAACGCAACCGTGGTGAGCGCCACGAGGCCGCTGCTGACGAAGGCGAAGAGCCCGCCGCCGATGAAGAAGCCGGCAACGACGAGCATGTCCTCGCCCGACGACAGGTCAAACATCTCAAACATGGCGAACACCATGATCGCCACGAGCCCGGCGATGAACGCTCCCACCCCGCCGCTCAGCAAGACGAAGCGCACCCAC
>JBKBRD010000675.1:0-507 GCA_046292405.1 Allobosea sp.
AGGCAGCCGGAGGTCTCGATGAAGAGGAAGGCGATGTCGGCGTCGTCCCGCGTCGGCGGGTAGAGGATGGCGCCCGACATCATGTCGTGGCCGCGCGGCTCGAAGCACAGGCCGGTGCGGATCCAGTCATATTCGGCCAGGAAATGGGCGCGCTTCTCGACCATGTTGGCGCCCTTCAGCGGCGGCGCGCCGCCTGCGACCAGGCGCACGGGGTTGCCGCAGGTGTGGCCGTCGACGCAGAAGAACGTGTGTGTCGTCATGGGCTTGGCTCGGTCGGTTGGCGGGTTGATTCAGGTGATGTGATGAACCTCCAGCCCTCATCCTGAGGAGGCCCGCAGGGCCGTCTCGAAGGATGGCCGGAAAGGCTCCTGTGCGCGCTGGAGCATCCTTCGAGACGCCGCTGACGCGGCTCCTCAGGAGGAGGGCTGTGGATGAAACCGGCCCACATCAAAACCGCCTGGGGCTGAACGGCGCAATATCGAAGGCCGGCGCGCGGCCCGCCACCAG
>JBKBRD010000676.1:0-503 GCA_046292405.1 Allobosea sp.
GCCGGAGCGTTCCAGCTGTCGTCGATGCCATTGACGATGCCGGTGAGGCGGCCCTCGTCCAGGCGCAGCTTCAGCAGCCCATCCAGCCCGCAGCCATGCTCCGGCGTCGTGATCTCGCGGGCATAGGTCTCGCTCACCGTCGTGACATGCGAGCCGTAGAAGATCCCGGCCTTGAGGAAGGAGATATTGCCGTGGAACTCGGCCCCCTCGATCGCGAAGGCGCGGTCGGGGATGCCGAGCGCGCCCATGCGCGAGGGGTGGTAGAGCCCCTGATAGGCGAGGTTGTGAATGGTGATGATCGACGGCGTGGCGAGGCCCTTCCAGCGCAGATAGCCCGGCGCCAGCCCCGACGGCCAGTCGTTGACGTGCAGCACATCGGGCTTCCAGTTCGGATCGGCCTCGCCGGAGGCGATCTCGGCCGCCGCCAGCGACAGCCGCGCGAAGCGAATGTCGTTGTCGGCGAAATCGCCGCCGCCGAACGGGCCGTAGGGCGAGCCGGGACG
>JBKBRD010000677.1:0-500 GCA_046292405.1 Allobosea sp.
CCTCCGGGCTGTCGTGGAACCACCACGCGGGCCCGAGCCGCAGCGCGGGGTAGACGCCGGCCAGGGGTGCCAATTCGCGGGCATAGGCTGTCTCGTCCAGTGTGAAGAGAACCACTGTCAGGTTCCGCTCCAGTCCGACCGCATCCAGCAGGGGCTTGATCGCGCGGACATAGTCGGTGCGGGTGGGGATGTCGAAGCCCATATCGCGCCCGTGCCGCTGGAGCATCGTCGGGGAGTGGTTGCGCGACGATCCTGGATGAATCTGCAAAACGAGCCCGTCATCCAGGCTCATCTTCGCCATCTCGGTCAGCATCTGGCCGCGGAACAGCCGATGATCATCCGCTTCTGCTCTGCCGCTTCTCACTTTGTCAAAGAGCGCGGCAGCTTCTGAAGGCGAAAGGTTGGCAGTGTCCGCGGTGGGGTGGCCATGGTCGGATGATGTGGCGCCGAACGATTTGAAATAGGCACGGCGCGTGCGATGTGCTGCGAGATAGCCCAGC